>JALVEG010000162.1 GCA_027031145.1 Saprospiraceae bacterium
GACTGGCGCTTAGTCTATAGTGGTAATTTTCAAGACAATAGCAGGAGATTTTATTGATGTGGGATATGAAAGCGGGTTGCCACCTCCCCATGTTGTTTTACGTAACGCAGTGGAGTAAAACTACAAGGGGGAGCGTAAGGCTCTTGCGGGATGGTGAGGGGGTAGTTGTGCAAAAAAACATTATTCCATCATTCCACAATTCCACAATTCCATTTTCGAACTCCGGCTTCAAAATCACTCCTTTCAGTCGTGCTTTCGAGTCCTGAATTACAGTTCCAAAAACACCTCCAAACCTCATCTCTCACGTCCCACTACTCACTTCTCATCTCTCACTTCCCCTCTCTCCCTCTCTCCCTCTCTCCGTCCCTAAGTCTCTCCCTCTCTCAGTCCCTAAGTCTCTCCGCCTCCTCATCACTCATCACTCATCACTTATAGCCCATTCTCCCTACTTGCTTCTATCTTCTCTCGGAGGTCGCTTAGGATGTAATGACTTGATATTTTTCAGTTTATTATTTAGAACATCAATTGCTTTTTCCAGCTGAGGATCGATACCCTTTGCCAGTAAAGTAGGATCCTCATTAACCTCAATAGTCGGATCTACACCATATCCTTCTCTAAACCATTTTCCATCCGGATCCATAAGTCTGAATGTAGGAACCGTGATAGAGCCACCGTCCATTAATCTTGGTGCACCTGATATCCCGATCAATCCACCCCAAGTTCTGGTTCCGATAAGTTCACCCAGTTTGGTTTTTTTGAAATAGTCTGGAAATGCATCTCCACCTGAACCTGACCATCCGTTTATCAACATCACTTTGGGCCCGAAATTAGCTTTTCGAGGTACCTGCCACAATTTTCCGGCTCGTGAAGCAACGTAATTTAATGGTTTTCTGTTAAGTAATTCTATGAATCTGTCCGGGATCTGACCTCCATTATTCCATCTTTCGTCAATTATCAGAGCATCTTTATTCCATTGACCATAAAATTGTCTTGCCAATTCTCTTTGTCCGTCCCAACCCGTGCTAGGAACATATATATATCCTACTCTACCATTGGTAGCTTCAGCCACTCTTTTGCGATGTTTTTCTATCCATTCCAGATTTCGCAATCTGGTTTCGGAAGATAAGGTTTTTACTAAAGCGGTTTTTGCTTTGCTTATGTCCGGTTCTTTGCCATAGAGAAGTTCGACAGTTTTACCTGCGAGATCAAGAAATGCTTCATAGGGGTTTTCAAAATCAGAAAGCTTTTTGCCATTTACAGAAAAAATATAATCCCCTTCTTTAATTCCGACACCGGATTGCATCAAAGGTGATTTTACTTCGGTTTCCCAGGGAGCCGGTTTGACAATATGAGCAACTTTATAAAGATTTCCTTCTTTTGTCCAATTTATACCAAGATATCCGACTCTTTTTCTACTCGAATATTCCATATCTCCACCGCCTTTGTAAGTATGCGAAGAATTCATTTCCCCAAGCAACTGACCTATAACAAAATTCACATCAGACCTTGTAACACACTGATTGATCAAAGGAGAATATACCTTATACATTTTATCCCAATTAACACCATGCATATTTTTATCATAAAAATAATCCCTTTCCAGTCTCCAGACTTCCCTGAAAATCTGATGCCATTCCTCCCTTGGATTAATTGTCATATTCATATTGCTAAAATTAATCTTTTTATCCATTTTTTGATTTTCGGCAATTTTTATTATGGATGCATCCCTGCCTTTAGTTACTAAAATTGATTTACCATCAGCGGTTACATCGTATCCATATACACCGTCAATGATTTTCTTTGTTTTTCTTTCTTTAAAATCATAAAAATTCAATGATGATTTTCCATTTCTTTCTCCTCTGTTTGGATATCTTTTAAATATCAATTTTCCATCAACAGTAGAAAGTTCTCCTAAATTTCCCGATTTTATAGGCAATATTTCCATTCTATCTTCCATTCCTGCAAAATCTATTTTGATAGCTTTCTCTTCTTTTTTTGCTTTCTCTTCTTTTTTTGCTTTATCATCTTTTTTCTTTTTGTCATCCTTTTTTGCTTTATCTTTTTTATCATCATCTTTTTTCTTACCGGTATCATCTTTTTTTATGGCAACCGTATCATTTCTTTCCGACAATAAAGATAAGGTAGAATCCTGCAAAGTCATAAAACCTATACTTGTTGCATTAGGATAAACCCATGTAGCGTCATAGTCCGAATAAATAGGTGAAAAATTCCTGGTAGTAGTAAAAAAGATATATTTTCCTTTGGTGTCAAAAACCGGATTGGAATCGTCATAAAATCCTGTGGTCAATTGTTTTTTCTCTTTAGTTTTGACATTATATATGTAAATGGCATTGTTGTCATTTCCCATTGCTTTGGTATAAGCTATCCAGTTGTTATCACTTGACCAACTGACTTTGAAATTGTTCATTGCCCAATGAGCGCCATCTATTTTATCCACATTGAAATATTCACCTGTCTCCATGTCAATGTTGTAAAAATATCCTTCCTGATCGACAAAAATCGCTTTTTTGCTATCAGGTGACCAATAGATATTGTATCTGTAACCGCTTTTGAATTTTGTCAAGGTTTTTTCTTCACCTGATTTCACATCCTTAACCACCAATTGGTATTCCCCTGATTTATCACTCCAATAAGCAATCTTTTTGCCATCAGGAGACCAGGCGGGATATCTTTCAGCCGAGGAGGATGAATTTGATATATTTTTAGTTACTCCAAATTCCTTTGGTAAAGAAAATACTTCACCTCTTGCTTCTACCAAAACCCTGTTTCCATCAGGGGAAGGATAATAAAAAGTTCTATATCCGGCAATATTCCGGTTTTCCGGCATAATTGAAGTAAAATCACTGATAACTTCAATGGGAACTTCATCATATTTTTCGGTTTTCAAATTGAGAAGATAAAGCTTCCCTCCCGCTTCAAAAACTATATCATCAGGACCCTGCGAAGGAAAATTGATATCGAATTTTTTAAATTTGGTGATTTGTCTGTTGGTTTTAGTTTTTAAGTCATATACCCAGATATTGTTTCTTTTGTGTTTGCCATTGTCTGACATATAATATATCTTATCTCCAATCCACATCGGTATTTCATCATTGGCATCATTGTTTGTAATATTTTCGGACTGATAAGTTTTCAGATCAAAGATATATATATCGGGAGCAGTACCACCACGATATCTTTTCCAATTTCGGAAAACACGGCTTTTATCGGTAAAAGCTATTTTGCCACCATCGGGAGAAATACTGCCTCGTTCAGCCATTTCCATCGGCAATTTTTCAGGCAGCCCGCCTTTGATACTAACTTTGTAAAACTGGTTGAATCTCTGTTTGCCGCTTTCCCTTCTACTGGCAAATAAGATATTTTTTCCATCAGGAAACCAATCAATAATACTTTCTCCCATACCGTGAGCTGTAAGTTTATCGGGAATTCCACCTGTTACGGGTAGCAAATATATATCAAAAGTGCCGTCATAATTGGCATTATACACTATGGATTTTCCATCCGGTGAAAACTTTGCAAAAACTTCACGTCCTCTTGGAGAAGTGATTTTTGTAGCTATTCCACCTGTTTTATTTACCATCCATATATCATTTCCATAGGTAAATACGATTTTATCTTTGGAGACATCAGGATATTGTATCATTTTGGCACTAAATTGTCCCTGCAAATTTGCCGAGAACAATATAACTGAAAGAATTGAAAGTAATAGATATTTCATAATAAAAAATTTTGATTAGTTTCTTTAATTAAATATTGAGCAATATTACTTAATACTGAGCTGTTAAAATAAAATTATTGATAAAATAATGGTTTTTATAGACAAAAGGGAATAATTTTAAAAATAATGTTGTATTATTGGACAGTGTTTTTATCTGTTTTCAATAAAAAAACAATATTATGAAGAAGGAAAATAGTAACTACTCAGGTCAAATATTCAGTATAAACGAAACATAATACGTCGAAACATCATATTTGCATAATAATATTTTCAAAACTTTCTATTTAGAACCCTTTCTTATTTCCCTTAAAAGGGAAAGGATAATTGAGAAAATATTATTATGCTTTCAACTCTCAGATAATCAATAAATTAAACCACCTGAGTAGTTACATTATATAAAATTCTTTGTTATTTAGGATACCAATTATAA
>JALVEG010000163.1 GCA_027031145.1 Saprospiraceae bacterium
ATTAATACAGAGTTTTGTGTTTTCTTTGCGGTAGCAAAGAGAAAAAGTATTTCCAGCGTAGGTATGAGAAAGGATTCATCGCAGATAAATCCTCTTAATTAATACAGAGTTTTGTGTTTTCTTTGCAGTAGCAAAGAGAAAAAGTATTTCCAGCGCAGGCATGAGAAAGGATTCATCGCAGATAAATCCTCTCAAAATATTTAGTTTTTAGTATTTGTTTTGCAGTAGCAAAGAGAAAAAGTATTTCCAGCACAGGCATGAGAAAGGATTCATCGCAGATAAATCCTCTTAAATAATACAGAGTTTTGTGTTTTCTTTGCGGTAGCAAAGAGAAAAAGTATTTCCAGCACAGGTTCTTTACCAAATATATGAGATTAAAAACCTGTATCATTGACCAAAATAATTCCGGTACAGCCATATATTAAATGCCAAAGTCGTTTTCATTTCAAATCATTTTCCTTTCGTATGTGTATAACCTGTCCTCATATTCCTAACCTCATCCCCCACCCCCTTCTCCTTTTTTTATATTCACTTTACTCCGAATACTTCCATGATAAAAGGAGAAGGGGAGATGGAGAGTGTTTAGTCTTTGGGATTAGCTATTATTCTTTTTTATAGGTGTTATAACGGCAAGGTCTTTAACTTTTTAAGGTATTTCTATAGTTAAATCACAAACATAAATTTCTAAAAGCTATCTTTAACGACAAAGTACCATCTTCCCTCTCCTTTTCAGTTGAGCGTTATACTATTAAAAGGAGAGGGTCAGGGTGAGGATGAGGATGAAAAAGAAGCGGGTTAGTTTGTATTGGAAAAAACAAGCCGGTTAACAGAAAAATTACTAATGTTTTTTTTGCATTTTTAAAGAAATTAACTAACTTGCTTTTTTATTCTTTTAAGAAAATCTTATATCATTAGCCATGAACATTATTGAACTTTATTTGACAATGAATATTTTTACTTAAATATTTAATTTATAGTTTTTTAACAAATAATTATTTATTTCGTATATATTCAGTTAGGGTGCTTTTGAAATGAAAAAATTCAATTTTTTTGACAGATGAAGCTTATTTTTTATAGGCATAACTTGTCCCGCAAAAAGGCGGGAGTGGCACTACATTAAAAAAAATAGCTGAAATATGGCAAAAAAAGTGTTTTTTTCAATCAAAATGATTCTAACTGAGTATATACTTTATTTCTAAGAATTTTTTATTAACAAAAATAACTATTATGAAGCTAAAACTTACTATCCCTTTAATGATTTTATTTTTGGGATTATCTCTGCAAATTATTGGACAACGAACTATTAAGGGTACGGTTACTTCTACTGAAGGGGAACCCTTAATCGGGGCAAGTGTAGTTGTCAAAGGTACAAACAACGGTACAATTACCGATCTTGACGGTAAATTTGAATTGAAAGCACGAAAAGGTGATATTCTGGAAATTTCCTATATCGGCTTCAATAACAAGGATATCACAGTTGGAGATCAGGACGTTATTAATATTCAATTGGAACAAGGAGTAAAACTCGATGAAGTGGTTGTAACCGCTCTGGGTATTAAAAAAACCAAAAAATCATTAGTGAGTGCTGTTTCGAATTTAAAAAAGGAAGTACTCCTCGAAGGAAACCAACAAAACCTGCCTAATGCTATCAAAGGTAAAGTTCCCGGTGTTGTTGTGACCAACTCGGGTGGTGCTCCTGGTGCATCTTCGGTCATTCTGATCAGAGGCAGCAATTCTCTTAGCGGGAACAACCAACCTCTGTTTGTCGTAGATGGTATTCCTATAGATAATAGTACTGAATATGGCGAATCTGTAGCAACATCCAACAGGGCAATTGATATAAACTCCGAGGATATAGAATCTGTTTCTATTTTGAAAGGAGCATCCGCAGCTGCATTGTACGGGATCAAAGCTGCAAATGGAGTGGTAATAATCACTACCAAAAGCGGTAAAGCCGGAAGAGGCATAATGACTTACAGTGGTACCGTTTCATTTGATAATGTGGTTGGAACTCCAGAAATACAAACAAGATACGGACAAGGGAGCATGCTTTCAAGTGGCGAAATAACAAAAGAAACAACTTTTTCATGGAATGATACGGCATTGGATGCTAGTGTCAAAACTTATAATAATATCGCCGATTTTTACCAGCGTGCTCTTACTCATAATCATAATTTGACTTATTCAGGGGGAAATGATAAAAGCACTTATTATTTTTCAGCCGGTTTTCTTGATCAGGATGGAGTTATTAATCATGCAGGTTATAAACGAACTACTTTAAAAGTAAAAGCAAATTCAAAATTTAAAAAGAATTTGATAGTAACCGGGTCAATGAATTATGTAAATTCAAGAGCAGACAGAACGAGACAGGGATCGTCAAAAAGCGGAAGCTTCAGAAGTCTTTTGAACTATCCGATTGATATTGACATGAAAGATTATCTCAATGAAGACGGAACTCAAAAACACATACCGGGCTTAACGGATTTCCCTATTGACAATCCTTATTGGAGTGCTATAAATAATCCTGTGACCAATAGAGTGGACAGATATATTAGTATAGGTAATATAATTTATTCACCTTTTTCATTTATGGATATTAAATATACTTTGGGAACAGATATGTTTTTTGAAAAAAACAAAAGTGTTTATTCTTATGGTTCTGCAGCATTTAATGAAGGTTATATCGGAGAATACGGTCAATTCAAACAAATAACCACATCTACAGCAATGTTGGATTTTCATAAAAAATTTAATGATTATAATTTTGGATTAATTTTGGGAAATAATGTTGAAGACAATTATAGAAAAGCAACTTATTGGTCAGGAAAAGATTTCATCGAACCTGATTTTGTTAGTATCAATAACGTAGAACAAGCTAATCGTAAAGTCAGCCAAAGAATAAGAAGATATAGAATTATCGGAAACTTTGCTGATTTCAAGGTTGACTGGAAAAGTCTGATATTCCTGAATTTCACGGGAAGATATGATATTTCTTCCACCTTACCGAAATCCAATAATGGTTTTTTCTACCCATCAATAGGTTTGTCTGTTATAGCAAGCGATGTGTTTAATGAATTGGGAATTGATATATCTGATGACATTCTTTCATACTGGAAATTGAGAACCAGTTATGCTCAGGTAGGTAAGGATGCGCCTCCTCATGTTTTGGCAACTCCTATGATGTCATCTACTAATTCATATACGGTAGATCCACAGGGATTTTTCAGAAATGTATATCCTTCGGGAAATCCGGGAATTAAACCTGAATTTACCAACTCATTTGAAATAGGTACTGATTTGAGATTATTTCAGGGAAAAGTATCCGTTGATTTCTCATATTTCAATAATGTATCTGATGATCAAATACTCTTTATACGAATGCCCCCGACCGCAGGTACTTTCGGAGGTTATCTAAATGACGGTGCTATAAGAAACAAGGGAATTGAATTATTGCTTGGACTTAAACCTGTTAAAACTAAAGATATAAAATGGGACTTATCACTTAACTTTGCAAAAATACAAAGTACGGTGGAAAGTTTACCCGGCAATATACCACAGGTTGAAGAATCAGATTCCTGGGCATTCAATGGCATTGCTGAAGGTGCTGCATTTCTCAATGGACCTGTTTCAGGGATTTTCGGTAGAGAATATGCAAAAGACTCACTTGGAAACCTGATCTTAAAAGCTGATGGTTATCCACGAATCGCCGACCAGCTGACTTATTTGGGAAAAAGAGACCCTGACTGGACTTTGGGAATAACCAACACCATAGATTATAAAGATTTTACTCTTTCCTTTTTATGGGATATTTCTTATGGCAATAAAGTTGTTAATGCGACCAAAGCTGCTATGGCTTATTATGGTTTAAGCCCTGAAACATTGGACAGATACACTGAATACACCTTCAAAGGACTTTTACCGGTAAAAGAAGGAGGCGAAACTGTTTATAAAGAAAATGATAAAGCAGTAATTTTGGACCAGGATTATTATCAGAAAAAATATTCTGCAGTTGCCGAACCATTTGTTGAAGACGGATCATGGCTTAGACTTAGATATATTTCATTGACATACCACTTACCTTTAAAAGACAATATGAAAGGAAAAATATTCTTAACAGCAAGAAATATGTTAATATTTACAAAATATACCGGAATTG
>JALVEG010000164.1 GCA_027031145.1 Saprospiraceae bacterium
AAATGTCTATCATTTCCTGAATATTTTCTTTAACTTCATTGTAATTTGTACCTCCTGCGACACAACCATCAATTTTATTGACGTATGCAAAAAAACTATCCTCATTTCTTTCAATTGTTACATTTATTGTTTTCATATCACTGAATTTCTGCTTTTTTTAATATAGAATTCAAGGTTCCATAAGGAATATCCTTTTTTCCGTGGAAGGGAATTACTACTATTCCTTTAATCGATTTATGCTTATATATTTTATGACTTCCTTTTTGTCTAACAAAGAACCAGCCGGCAGATTCTATAAGTTTTTCTAAATCCCTTGCTGTCATTTTGCAAAGGTAGCATATTTGCTACAACAATGCAAGTATTACCCATATAATTCTTAATAGTTTTTTTGTTTTGAATGGTAAAATACAAAAGGGTGCATTTCATTTAAATACCACTAACGGGTGCATACCCACAGGTGAGGCGCACAGCCTCACTTGTCGTGTATGCTTTGTTCGATGCTGTCTTCTTTTAATTTTAGAATGGTATTCTCACTGCTATCAATGTTCGTTATTAATGTATCTTTCTTCTCAGGCTTTGATTTCTTGTCCGATTTTCCTAAAACAAGTATTTTGCTAAAATCTCCTCTATTTAAGATAATAGTTGAGTCAGAGTCTAATTCTTTTTTAAAATAAATATCATTTCCATCTCTCAACAAGATATACCCATCAAGTTCATTTCCATCTTGAATTAATTTAACTTTTGAATGATACAAGCCCACGATTGTGAAATTTGCTTTACTTATAAAGTTGTAAGAAACAAAAATTGGTATTACAACGAAACCCAAAATCAAACTAGCAAATCGAATTTCTTTTTTTTTGAGTATTTTCTCAGCTTCATAAAGTAATATGTATATGGCGAAAAATTGCAAAATGATCATTGGGCCTTTAAAAAAAGCTAATAACCCTGCTCCTATAAAACCAATAATTTCGAGTACTTGTGAACCACTTTCAATTACACTATTTTCTTCTTTTTCTTTAAGTGGTTTAATTTTCCATTTTTTCTCCCAATAACCTCTTGAATAAATAATTATAATCAGGATAGAAATTATCGCAATGTTAACTGGGTTATTTAAAAGAAAATTAAAAAACCCGACAATTATTAAAGCTTTATCTGCTTTACTGTCCCATAAACTTGATTGAACCAAAAACAATGAAGCAATAAACAAGAAGTTATAAAACCCTATTCCAAAGATCAATTGTATTTCAGGTATTACTAATGGTATATTATTACTTGCACAATAAGTGTAGAACCCAATGAAACCAAATAGAATAACTACAAATGACAAAATTGACCAAAGTGGCAATTTTTCAATCCATTTATTAGAGTCAATTTCTGGGAATTTTACTTTCATTTTTGTTTGTTTATTTTTTCCTGATATCATCGAAAAACAGTATTACCGCAATATCGTTTATTTCATTTATAACGGCAAGTTATGTTTTTTTTATTTAAACATCCAAAGGACTCGATATTTTATTTTTATAAATTATTAAGTTTCATAAGTTTGTTGCTGTTTGATAACTTGTTTCTTCTTCTATATTTATCAAGGTTGAACTAATGTATTTTTACCTGCTCGCAAAATCACTTTTTTATTATTAAAAAATATCTTTAGCGATTTATCGGAATTGTTAGTTACTATTGTTTTTTTCTTTTTGATATTAATATCCAGTTTGAATCCCCTGAAATTTATGGAAAATTTTATTCCTTTCCAATTGTCAGGCAACAAAGGATTGAGAGCAAGGGTGTCATTTTTTACATGAATACCTCCGAATCCTTCGATTACTGACAATAATGTACCTGCCATACTGGTAATATGACAACCGTCTTCCGTGTCATTATTGATATCATTAAGGTCAAGCCGAGAAGTTCTGAGAAACATCTCATAGGCCTTGTCCTTTTTACCGGTTTTCCCTGCCAATATACTGTGAATACAAGGCGAAAGCGATGACTCGTGTACTGTCAAAGGTTCGTAAAAGTCAAAATTGCGTTTTATTTCATCAGTAGTGAAATCATCCTGAAAGAAATAGATTCCCTGTAAAACATCTGCTTGCTTGATAAAACAAGAACGCAGAATCCTGTCCCAAGACCAATGCTGTGAAATAGGTCTTTCGTCTTCGGGTATCGAATCTGCCGGTTGTATCACTTTGTCTAAAAAGCCGCTTTGTTGCTTGAATACATCATGCACTTTATCATAAGGCAGATAGACATTGGATTCTATTTCTTTCCAAAAATCTGTTTCTTTTTTAAAGTCTAATCCTGTTTTTTTTACTATTTTTTTGAATTTCTTTTTATCTGACTGTTTTAAATTTTCCAGACTTTCGATCGTGTATCTTAAGCACCATCGGGCTATATAATTTGTGTACCAGTTATTGTTGACATTATTTTCATATTCATTTGGTCCGGTTACTCCGAGCATTACATATTTTTGTCTTTTTTCGGAATAATTGAATCTCTGTGCCCAAAATCTGCTGATACCGATAAGAACTTCCAGTCCTTTGTCAAAAAGATACGAATTATCGCCGGTAAATCTTGTATAATTGTAAATAGCATAAGCAATTGCACCATTTCTGTGAATTTCCTCAAATGTTATTTCCCATTCATTATGGCATTCTTCACCATTCATAGTGACCATCGGGTACAAGGCGGCTCCTGCGGTGAATCCTAATTTTTCAGCATTTTCAATTGCCTTTTGCAAATGGTTGTATCTGTATTTCAAAAGATTTTCAGCAACCCGGGCATCTGCCGTATAAAGATAAACGGGCAAACAATATGCTTCCGTATCCCAATATGTACTACCTCCGTATTTTTCACCGGTAAATCCTTTCGGACCTATATTCAACCGTGAATCTTTTCCGGTATAAGTTTGGTTCAATTGCAATATATTGTATCTGACAGCTTGTTGAGCGGAGTCATCTCCGGTTATTTGGATATCGCTTTTATCCCATATCTTTTTCCAAGCATCAATATGCCGGTTTTTTATTGTCAAGAAATCTTCCGTTAAGGCTTTTTCGAGTTTATCAATAGCGAGTTTATCCAACCTGTTTTTATTGTAAAAAAACGATGAGACTGTAATGGCATATTTTTCAATTGAAACCTCATTTCCTTCAAAGAAGTCAAGAATATAATTCTGACTGAATCTTTGTGAATATTTCTTTGTCTCAGGTTCTATATCGAGCAGATCTTCCTGATAGAATATTTTATTTGCGGTAGCGCAACTTACGAGAAACCCTGTCTTTTTTGTTTCCGCTTTTACTATTCCGTATTTTTGATTTACTTTGGTTGAAATTCCTTTCCAAAATTTTTCGCCATAATTGCTGTCTTGATTATAAACATTGAAATCGGTATAACTTTCTATTTCGATTTTGCCGTCAAAATTTTCTGCTTTTATATTGTATTTCAAAACCCCAAGATCATCTTCCGCCATACTGTAAAACAGTTCCATATTGACAGATACGATTTCACCGTTTTTGAATTTTACTTTGAAGTGTCTTTGAAATACGGAAGCTTTCATATCAAGTATTGCTTTGTAATCGAGAATTTCACATTTGTTCAAATCCAGTAATTGTCCGTTTATTTTAATATTCAATCCAATCCACTTAACAGCATTTAGCACTTTGGCAAAATATTCCGGGTAACCGTTTTTCCACCAACCGACCTTGGTTTTGTCAGGATAATAAATTCCTGCAAGGTAATTGCCTTCAAGGCTATCACCCGAATATGTTTCGGGAAAATTTCCGCGCATACCCATTTTACCATTACCGATACTGAACAAGCTTTCGGATATTTTTTTATACTCAGGATGAAATCCTTCTTCTATTATTTTCCAGGGATGGATTTTGATGTAGTTTTTCATAAGGTTTTTATTAAATTATTTAACCGTTTTTACAAAAATAAATGTATTTACTCAGGTAGGGTGCTTTTGAAATGAAAAATTTCAATTTTTTTCAGTCAAAATGATTCTACCTGAGTAAATACAAATAAATAATATAAGGAATTTGAACCTTAAAACACCAACTAAAAATAAATAATTCACGTTTCAATATAAGATAAGTAGTGTCTGCACGA
>JALVEG010000165.1 GCA_027031145.1 Saprospiraceae bacterium
TATAAACCGAAAAAATATTTCAAAAAAAGAAAATTAGGAGCTTATCTATTTGAAGGAAGATTGACTATACCCACAGGAGAATATTCAAATCTAACGAAAAGCGATTATCCGACAGGAAACGGTGCTTTCGGACTGATGTTGGCAATTAACAGCACAAAAAAAATCAAGAAATTATATAGATTTAAAAATATTGATTTAATCTATTCTCTGTATTATGATATAAGAATAAATGCTTATGGAGATCATACAGGAGATGAAACGGGAGCGTATTTTATTTTCCAAAAACCAATCAATACCGAATATGGAAACTTCGGGTTAGAAAGCGGCATATACGCATATTATAATTTTTCTGACAAAAAAAATGATCAAATAATCCCAAATTCCGGAGATTATTCATTTGATATTCATATAGGAGCATGGTATAAATATCTTGATAAATATTACATCAGGTTTGCTATTCCATATTCAATAGTACAAAACAATGCTTTTATGACCAAATATCAAGTATTTCTTAAATTGAGTTACATTTTTAGTTAATATATTTTATTAAACAAATTATAAACAAAAAAGCAATGAAATCTTTAAAATCAAATTATCTTTTACTTTTCATAATAATATTTGTCACTTCATCATGCGATAATATAAAATTCACAAATGATGAAATAAAAACACCGGTTTTCCAAGGCTATATAGAAAGTACACAGGTCAATGTAACAACCAGAATGCCGGGAAGAATCATGAAAATATTAGTAGATGAAGGAGACACATTGAAAGAGGGTGATACTGTAGCTATTCTAGATACAAGAGAGATATTAGCAAATAAAGAAGCATTAACTGCTAAATTAAGAAATATAGCCGTCAACAAAAGGCGCTTGGAAAACTTATATAAAGCAGGTGCTATCCCACAGCAAAAACTGGATGAAATAACTACCGGATATGAAATGCTACAGGCAAAAATAAAAGCATTGGACACACGGATCACAGATATGACTATCACATCTCCCATTGATGGAATTGTAAATGTCAAAGTTTTGGAAGAAAACCAAATGATGCCTCCGGGAATGCCTGTGGTCATCGAAACCGACCCTTATAGTATTTGGGCTCGATTCAGTATTCCCGAATCTTATCTCAATCAAATAAATTTGGGAGATATATTTACATTAAAAACCAATACTCAGGGATTGGATTTCAAAGCAAAGGTTATCCAGATATTGCCAATGGCAAGTTTTGCTACTCATACTCCAACTACCACAAGGGACGAGCGGGATGTAAGAACTTTTGATATAAAAATGTTAATACTTGATAATCAAAACCAGTGTAAACCCGGTATGTCAACTTTCTTGTATTTAAAATCAAATAATAAAGATAATACAGATCAAGATACATTAAGCAAAAACAAATAATAATGAAACGAACATGATTTTTTTTAATCATAAAATACACACAAGTGAATGATTAAAACAAATTCATGAGAGTTCCTGAATGCCATGCCTGCAAAAGTGTTTTACGGCAGGCAGGTATTATAAATTTTTATTAATTTTTTATAAAATAAAAATTTTAAACAGATGAAAATCATTAAAACATTTGCAATCATTATAATAAAGATAATTTTCATCTCATTAGCTTTGATCTTATTTTTCAGTATGATGGCAGGGATGTACTATAAAAGTGCCCCTACAAAAATAAAGACAGCTATTTATGATGAAGACCAATCGCCTTTGAGCAGATCTATTATTTATAATATCAAATCTTCTCAGTATTTTGATGTTTCCACTCAGGCTTTTGATTATCTGGATCTTCAGAATTTACTGGATGAAGGAAAAGCTGATGTAGGAATCATAATTCCACAAAATGCATACAAAGACATTTTAAATAAAAGGCATACAAATCTACTTGCTGTTATAAATGGAACTGCAAATCCGATTGTACCCAAATTATCACTTATGATGCTCAATAAAATAATTATGACTATGAATCTTCAATTGAGTATGAAAGTTAGGGTTGAAGACCTGGGAGCAATACCAAATGTAAGGCATGCAAAAACGCCGTTGATAAGTATTAATGAAAGGATTCTTCAAAACCCATCTTTATCAATGGAATCTTCAATGTTGCCGGCATTTATGGGATTGGCAATGCAGATAGTATCCATGCTTATCGTCATGTTCGGTTTAATGACAAATTTCAAAAAAATTAAACAAAAATTTCCTTTTATTACCCAAATGAGGCAGATGCCTGTTAAAGCCATAATTCCACCTTACATTATTTCCTGGATAATAGTTGCATCATCTATTTCGATCGCATATTTTTCTACAATGTACTTATTTCATATTCCATATAATGAAAAAACATTATGGAATACGATAGTTGTGATCTCGTTATTGGTTCTTGCAATGGAAACCATATCATTTTTCTTTGTTTTGAATATCAAAAACGGAGCAGTGTTAGCAGCCATCATAACATTGATAGTAATGCCTGCTTTCATGTATTCAGGATTTCTGATACCTCAGGAACAAATGGCAAATTTACCAAATGCTATTGGGGAGATATTTCCATTAAGACACTACTTAAAAGCTTTATATGCAGTATTTAATCATCAACAGGAATTATATGTTGCAAGGGATCAAATAATTATTTTAACAAAATTCACTGTCTTGTTTTTCATTCTTGGGCTGTTATCAATATTAATCGGACAATTTGAAAGAAATTATAAAAGAAAAAGAGAGGCAAAAAAGGATCTAATTCATAATGAAACGGTAACAATTTAGATAAAACAATAAAAATAACATAAATATGAAACTTATAAAATCCTATTATTTATTGATTTTCATAATTGCGATTTACACTCAATCCGGATTTTCGCAAAGGGAAATTGATTTGCAAGAGGCAATTAAGTTGGCTTTGAATACCAATCCGGGGATAAAGGCAGCAAAAAGCCAAATCGAAGAAGCTGAAGCAAAAACTTTGCAAGCTAAGTCATCGTTTCTGCCAAAAGCAAATGTAATTTCAAAATATATGTATTCCAACAATTTACCAAATTTCTATCCTTTACTTGGAGTAGATCTTCCGATACAAAATGAGTCCGGACCAACAGATGAACATGTTACGCTTCATCCTATGGCACCATACCCTGATTTAAACAGGGATATTTTTACTTTTGACTACAATATGATGTATCCGGTTTATACAGGACATAAAAGGCAGAATGCAGTTAAGTTGACAAAATTTTTAAAAAAGGCTTATAATGAGAACCTTAAAGAAACAAAAGCCTCAATAATTTTAAAAATCAAAAGCACTTTCTACAATTATTTAATGATAAACTCAGTAATTTCGGTTTATAAGGATGCATTAAAACAGTTGAATGAACATTTGAAATTGGCGGAGAAAGCAAAAGAAGAGGGAATGCGCTCGGAATTCGATGTTTTAAATTTTAAAAGCAAAATCGAAGGATTCAAGAGTGAAATTATAAATTTTGAAGGAAAGAAAAAAATAGTGGAAACCGCTCTGAAAAATCTGACTGATTTGAATATAGATGAAAATGTTGTTTTCACCGGAAATATTACGGAAAAGTACAAAGAAATTTTAGCCAAAGAAAAAATAAAGCTTGATAGTATAATTGACAGCAATTACAAATTGAATTATCTTGATAACATGAAAAAAGTACTGAATAAAAAAATTGATATCAGAAAAGCCGATCAACTTCCTGTGATATTTGCTTTTGGAAATTATCATATTTATCATGGAATGGATTTTCCTCCATTTGATAAAACATGGAGATCCGGCTATGCTATTGGGATGGGTGTCAAAATCGATTTATTTGATGGCAATATGTCAAAAGCACAAATAAAAGAAATAAAGGCAACTGATGAAAAACTGTCAAATTATGAAGATGGTTTAAAATTAAAATTAAGAATAGATTATGAAAAAGCCATTGAAACCATCAAATCATTAAAATCCCGTAAAAAAGCTCAGGAAACTCATTTGAAGGTAGCAGAAAAAGCTTATGAAATAGCTAAAATCGCTTACGAAAACGGTGTAATAACAAATATAGAGCTTAATGATGCACAATTGAACCTGA
>JALVEG010000166.1 GCA_027031145.1 Saprospiraceae bacterium
AAGATCTGTTGGCAAAAAATCTTGTCGAACCCACAGACATGGAATTATTTATCTGCAATGTTGACGGTAGTGATCTAAAACAAATTACGCATTTGGGAAATGCCAACTGGTCGCCCTATTTTCTACCATCGGGTAAAAAAGTATTGTTTTCATCCAATCATAAATCAAAAAAAGGATTTCCTTTTAATTTATTTATGGTAAATATAGATGGTACAGGATTGGAGCAAATCACTTTTGGACATGTATTTGAGTCATTTCCCGTTTTTTCTCCTGACGGCAAATATTTGGTCTTTGCTTCAAACAGAAATAATGGCGGAACAAGAGACACTAATTTGTTTCTGGCGGAATGGGTGGATTAATAACAACTTATGTACTGTGTTAGCATAGGCATCAAAGACTTCAAAAAAGCTGTAAATATCATTTCTGACTATGAGATGGCAGAAATTAGACTGGATCTGTGTGAATTTGACAGAAGACAGGTTAAAGAAATATTTGCATCTCACAAAAACCTGATTGCCACATTCAGAAAAAGCAGCAGGGTAAATGAAAAATACAGGGAAAGTATTTTAAAGACAGCTATTGCTTATGGTGCAAAATGGCTGGATCTGGATATGGAATCAAATGATCCTGATTTTATTACGGAAATGAAAGAATTTTTAAAAGATTACGGTTGTAACTTAATTCTTTCTGCTCACAACTATAAAGAAACTCCTGATTATTCCAAAATAGAACAATATATTACAAAGGCAAAAAGATATGATCCGGAACTGATTAAGCTGGTCTTTTTCAGCAATTCTCAAAAAGATAATGATACAATATTAAAATTATATGACAAATATGATAATATCATTGCCTTCAATATGGGAGAAATTGGTAAGATAACCAGAGTGAAGGCATTAGAACGCGGTGCCCCTTTTACTTATGTTGCTATTGATGATAAAAGTACTGCACCGGGGCAAATGACAAGAGAACAAATAAAAAAATATCCAAAATCAGTATAAAGCAAGCATTTTGTTTGCTCTATAAAGATCTTGGATATTTTAAACACTTAATAAATCCTGTTATAAAAACCGGAATTTATTTAAGCGGCATTATTTTCAATGTATTTGATAGCTTCTCCTACAGTCTGAATATTTTCAGCCTGATCGTCAGGAATAGAAATACCAAATTCATTTTCGAATTCCATTATTAATTCTACAGTATCCAATGAATCTGCTCCCAAGTCATTAGTGAAGCTGGCATCTGTAGTTACTTCTGATTCGTCAACTCCTAATTTGTCAACGATAATTTCTTTTACTTTCTCTGCAATGTTAGACATAATTTATTGTTTTTTTAAATGAGGATGCAAAATAAATAATTAGATTCCTTAAAATCAAATTATTCATACATTTTTTTTCAATATATCAATAAAATCAACCAAAATGCTTGTTTTATTCATTAATTACAATCAAAATTTAATAATAAAAGTAAATTAACTTATAATTGATATCATATTAAATTGAAGTATCTACTCAGGTAGAGTACTTGTCTTTGTGAACCTTTGTGATCTTTGCGCCTTTGTGTCTAAAATCTCTTTACACACTGAATAGACACAAAGACCCTAAGTACACAAAGTAACACTAAGATTTTCTACTACAAATAAAAATACCAACAAAATACATTTTATTTATAATTGCTCATGTGTT
>JALVEG010000167.1 GCA_027031145.1 Saprospiraceae bacterium
ATCGGAATAAAGCTCAAAAACAAACAACCTGAGTAATTGCAAATTGAATACTTTGGAAGTAGAAAATATAAAGTTTTTCATCAAAATAACTCATTGCTCTGTATCAACTTATATGGGCGCATTTCATTTTTTCGTTTTTTCCTTACCTCGCCTCTAACTCCTGAAGGAGAACCCAACCCGCAATGCGAAAAAATGAAATACACCTAACTTATATTAAAGGATAAAATATTTTCGTAATATTGCATTATTAAATACAAAACCACATAATTGGATAATAAAACAACTTATATAGAATTTTGTCAAAAAAATGATGACATTCCTCTTTTTCATCAGCCTTGGTGGTGGGAAATAGTGACATCAGGCAATTGGGATATCGCAGTTTCTAAAGATAAAAATGATAATATTAAAGCTGTATTCCCTTATCATATTAAAAAAAAGTCGGGATTGAAATTTTTATTACAACCTATTTTAACTCCCTATGGAGGTATTCTGTATTTTTATCCCCATGATCTGAAAAAACATACATCCATTTACTCTTTTCAAAATAAACATGCTGAAAAAATAATAGAACAACTTCCGAAAAATACCATTTATCAATATTTTAAATTTTCTCCGGAAATAGAGAATTGGTATCCTTTTTTCAAAAAAAAATATGAACAAACAACCAGATATACTTTTATATTGAAAAATATCCGGGATCATAATGCGATTTTTAATGATTTTAGCAACACATTAAAAAGACAGATCAAAGAAGCAGAAGAAAAATTTGACATTACCGAAGAAGAAAATGTATGTTCAGTATTTTCCTTAATGAAAAATTCACTCAAACGACAAAATATTAAATTTAATCCTGACAGAGATCAAATAAAAAAACTGGATTCAAAATTAGCAGGAAATAAGCAAAGAAAAATATTCATTGCCAGGGATAGATCGGGGAAATTGATTTCGGGATTGTATTTGGTTTGGGATAAAAAGACTGCTTATTTACTTGGTTTGGGATCAGACTATAATGCATCTGTTGGCCATAGCACAAAATTATTGATCTGGGAAAGTATTAAATTTGCATCCAAACATGTTGATATTTTTGATTTCGAAGGTAGTATGATCGAAGGAGTAGAAAGGTTATATAAAAATTTCGGAGGAATAAAAACTCCATATTTTGAAATAAAAAAATATAAAAACCGCTTTATTAAAGCTGCTTTTAGTTTGTTAAATAGATAAAAATGAAATTTAGTGATATTCCGGGACATGAGTCTTTAAAAAAAGAACTGATTTCTCTGTATGAAAATGACAGAATTCCTCATGCTTTACTTTTCAGTGGACCACAGGGTAATGGGAAATTGGCTCTGGCATTGGCTTTTGCTTCATTTTTACAATGCAAAGGGGATAAAAAAGATGATAAATGTGGAAAATGCATGGCTTGCAACAAAACTGATAAATATATTCATCCGGATATTAATTTTACTTTTCCTACTATGGGAAAAACCAGTAAAATGTATATAAAAGAATGGAGGAAAATGTTATCCGGAAGCGTAGATTTCAGTATAGAAGAATGGATAAGTTTTGCAGGTTTCAAAGGAAAGCAGGCCACCATTTACAATGATTCTGTTATTGAATTATTAGATTATTTCAGACTAAAAAGATTTGAAGGAAATAAAAAAATATCTGTTATTTGGCAGGCTGAGCTGCTGGGAAAAGAAGGAAATAAAATATTGAAACTAATAGAAGAACCGCCGCCTGATTCTTTGCTTATTCTTGTTGCTGACAATACTAAAAAAATTCTGCCTACTATACTTTCAAGATGTCAAATATTAAGAATTCCACCATATTCTAATGAAGATTTATTAAATTGGGCAGCAACAAATGAAATAATAACTGATTCCAACTTACTGGAATTGTCAAATATAGCCGAAGGAAGTTTTATTGAATTTAGAAAATTACTGGATCAGGAAAATATTGACTTTTTTGATTTATTTTTAAATTGGCTGCGTCTATGTTACCAGGGAAATAGTAAGGAATTGGTCAACTATGCTGAACAATTCAGTAAAACAACTACAAATAATCAAAAATATTTTTTTAAATATGGATTGAAATTTCTTGAAAAAACTTTAAAATCATTTTACTTAGATCGTGAATTTATTACCCTGACTCAGGAAGAATACGAATCTATGTTGAAGATAAGAAACCTGCTGAACTTTGAAAAAATCACAAAAATGATAGATGTTTTCAATAAAAGTATCATAGATATTGAAAGAAATGCAAACATAAAAATATTAATTTTTAATGATTCTTTAAAAATCCATAAGATTCTTCGTTTTTAATAAATTTCAAAAGTTATTTTAAAACAAAAAAATAATCCTGATTATCACTATTTCACTTTTAATATATTAATTTTGTGATTCAATTAATTGATTTTTCAGTTAATTTGTCTACCTTTATATTATGTATATACTCAGGTAGGATACTTTTGAAATGAAAAATTCATTTTTTTAGTCAAAATGATTCTACCTGAGTAGATACAGGAAATAAAATATTAAAATTATTGTAACTACTCAGGTGGATGCTTTTGAACTGAAAAAATGAATTTTTTTTTTGCCAGATGAAGCTTATTTTTTGAAGGCATAACTTGTCCCGCAAAAAGGCGGGAGTGGAGCTACGTCAAGAAAAATAGCTGAAATATGGCGAAAAAAAAGGTTTTTTCAATCAAAATGATTCTACCTGAGTAGTTACAAATTATTAAAGATATATATATGAATGATGAAAATTGGTCATTAGT
Source organism: Saprospiraceae bacterium (assembly GCA_027031145.1). GTDB lineage: Bacteria > Bacteroidota > Bacteroidia > Chitinophagales > Saprospiraceae > JADJGA01. The sequence continues at coordinate 2,777 of JALVEG010000167.1, forward strand.
AGTGTCCGATGAAGTGAAAAGACAGAATGAAAAAATTGTTGAAGCAAGAAGAGAAAAATTGAGCACCACCGATTGGATGGCTCAAAATGAAATATGGGATGTTGAAAAATATGACATTTTTGAGGTAAGCTTCAAAGAAGGATCAAGAAAAGAATTCTGTAAAAATTTAAATAAACTCAATATCAATACAGGTGATTGGGTGATAATTGATACCGGTAATGGTTATGATGTTGGTCGTATTAGTCTTTCGGGAGATCTGGTGAGATTGCAAATGAAAAAAAGGAAAGTCACAGATTGTGCAGATTTAAATAACATAATCAGATTTGCTAATGACTGGGATATAAATAAGATGAAAGAAGCCAGAGCTATGGAATACAATACGATGGTTCGAGCAAGAGCCATTGCTGCTTCCATGAATCTTGATATGAAGATCGGTGACGTCGAGTATCAGGGAGATAAACGAAAAGCTACATTTTTCTACACCTCGGAAGGAAGGGTGGATTTCAGGGAATTGGTTAAAGTCTTTGCCAGAGAATTCAAAGTAAAAATCGAAATGCGTCAGATCGGTATAAGACAAGAATCCTCAAAGATCGGAGGAATCGGGTCTTGTGGCAGGGAATTATGTTGCTCGACATGGCATACAAATTTCACTTCTGTAACTACAGAAATGGTACGTTATCAAAACCTGTCTGTCAATCAAACAAAGTTAACAGGATTGTGCGGCAGATTAAAATGTTGCCTCAATTACGAACTCGACACTTACTTGGAAGCATTGGAAGATTTTCCTAAAAAAGCAGATGTATTGAAACTAAAACATTATCAGGCATATCTGGTAAAACTAGATATTTTTAAAGGAATTATTTACTATTCGGTAAAACAAGAAAATGACAGAATAAAAATATATGCTTTATCAAAAGAAAGGGCTGCTGAAATATTGGAAATGAATAAAAAAGGACAATATCCTGAAGAACTTGGAGCTATGCTTTTCTTGAATGAAGATACAGGAGATGATGATATGGATTTTGAAGACGTAACAGGACAAATAGAACTTCCTGAAGTAAAGAAAAAAAAGAAAAACAGATCTAACAGAAACAGAAAAGGTAACAGAAATAATAAAAAAAATACCGGTCCAAAAAATCAAAATCCGGGTCAGGGAAAACAAAAAAACGAACAAAAAGACATTTCAAATAAAAATAAAAATTCAAGATCAAAGTTCTTTAAACGGAATAAAAAAGATAACGATAGAAAAAACGATACGAATAACAAAAATTAATTCATTTATAACCAAAAATTAAAATTATTATGAAGATCAATAATTATGTTGACATAAGCACAATCGACAAAGAAGCTAAAAAAGATTACATTGACAGACATTCTCCATTTATCTATTGTGATGATAAAATGGAAAAAGGTAAGAAGTACATGGTTAAAGTTCAAGTAGGAAAAGAATATTCTCATCCGGATGATTTTGATCATTATATCGACAAAGTTGAACTTTATGATGGTGAAAGACTTCTTGCTGAAGCTCATGTTCCTGCAGGTACTCTTGGAAATCAATCAGAACAATTGGAAGTATATTTTTCAGTGGTACCTAAGAAAAAAATGAAACTATCTGCTTTAGCATATTGCACAAAACACGGAGTTTGGCAAAGTGTTGAGAAAATTGTAGAAGTAGTGTAAAATATTATTATTAGTGTCTGCAAAAAAACACCTCAAATTTGGGTAATAATTATCCGGATTTCAAAAATTACCTGTTTTCGTGCAGACACTATTTTTTTTCTTAAAAATATGAATAACCTATAAAAGGATATTTTTTCACAGCTTCTGATAATTCTGAGATAGATAACTCAGAGTGATACAATTTCTCCTTCACTAAAAATATCCGGCAAATCTATATCAAATGCTTTTTTGTACAATACAGGTGGTACGCTTATATCTGCAAGTAACAATTCTCCTGTATATTTCTTTGTTTCGGGATTCTGAAATCCTGTTTTGGGTAGAGCAAGAGTCATAGTTTGGTCAGCTTTGATGCAAGTTGAGATTATTTCTCCGGTTGTAGAATCTATTCCGGAAGGAACATCCAGAGAAATAATGTTTATACCTTGTGTATTTGTCCATTCTATCAGTTCGATGATATTTTTTCTGAGTTTACCTTTCAGGCTATATCCTATCATTGCGTCAATGACCACATCGTATTTTTTATTGAAATCAAAATCTGATTGTGTATAAATTTTTACACCGGTCTTTTGCAATATCTTCAATTGATTACCTATAGTACCTTTGTGCTTTTCTATTGCAGAAGTCAGAAGCACTTCCACATTGTATCCCCAAAAATGCAATCTCCGGGCTGCAGTCATCCCTCCGCCGCCATTACCACCTGAACCTGCAATAACAAGAATGTTTTTATTTTTATTATGGTTTACTTTTTCCCTGATAACAATAGCAAGACATCTTCCTGCATTTTCCATCATTTGGAAGAGGTTGATACCGTAATCTTCAATCATCAGCCTGTCTACTTCTATCATTTGATCAGTGGTAATGTAGGGTATTTGATAAGATAATTGTGGAAATAATGATTTATTCATGAGTCTGCTTGTTTAGCGTATAATCATTTGGATTTTGAAAAAACTAAAGACTTCTTGCTTATTTTTAATAATTTATTAATGAATGTTTTGAATTCTTTATATTCGGAAGCTTTATATTTACCCTTGTTGACGATAATTTGTCTTTTCACAATTACAGAATCATCCGATTCTTGATATTCAATTGAGTATTTACCAAATTTTGTCTCCGATTTAATAATTTTTACAGATGAATTAAGTTTATAGCCTTGAGAAATATTGATTTTGACAGAATCTTCCAATTCAAAAGCTCTTCTGACATAAATATTGTGCTTTCTTGATTTTTTTGTCAGTTTTTCAAAATCAGGATTGTTTAGCACAAAAGGCTTTAAAATAAGATTGTTACCTGTAGTTTTCGCTAATTTTTTGACTTTCATTTTTACCTTATAACTGCCTTTAGGAATAATTTCATTAGTAAACGGCTTTATTTCAAAGTCCAAAATCGTAAAATTACTTAAAGGTAAATTGTCATACAGCCATTTTTTCTGTTTATCTTTTCCTTTATCTGTTATCCCCCAGTATCCGTTGCGTTCGATGGCCAAACCGGTCATTTTATCGGACAATAACATTATTGCATCGCCAGTGCTATCTAAATCAATCTCGACGGAAACACTATTTTTATTTTCCTCAGCTTTATATATTTTTGATCTTATCAATTCGCCACCTGAATTTTTTATCATCAGTACATTTCTATCATCGGTAAAACTACCGGAATAACCGTAAGGAGTTATCTGTGATGTACATTCAAGCCAAATAGTATCATTTTCCAATGGTATAGTCAAAAAGGCATGATTGAAATGTGCATTTGGAAAATCACCGGAAATTCGATTTGTACCGCTACCTGCTTTCACTAAAGTATAAAACGACTCTACTCCGGCCAAATCCAACATTGATTTGGTATAAAAAGTCAATGCTTTGCAATCTCCGTATTTTTTATCATGCACAAATGATGTTTTCATCGGTTTCCAACCTCCTATTCCCAGTTGTATGCTTGCGTAATGGACATTATCTTGAAGAAATTTATATATTTTCCTGATTTTATCTATTTTGGAATCTGTATTTTTTACAAGAGATTTTATTTGATGTTTTTGTTCGGGGGTGAAATTATTTTGAGATTTATTAAGTAAATTGACCCATTTTGCAAAAGAAGTCCAAGTCTTCATTTTCCCTTCATAATTTTCAACTTTAAATTCCTTTGGTGCCAGGACAACTTCCGGCAGGTAATCTTCCAATATATTGTTGAAAGGTTCAAATTCAACATAGTTACGGTTTTTTATCGACCACTTGTATATGGTTTCCATATTATTTTTGATTATCTCCGGTTTGTCTATATTGAAAAGTTTGTACCTCAAGTTATTTCCCATTTTATCAACAACGGTTAAATTAGCATTAAGGATACTTTGAAATTCATCGGAAACGGGATTCCAAACAGGATATAACAATGAATTACCGGATTTTACTTTGTATGAAAATTCTACTCTGAAAGGTGGAGTCACATCCGGAACTATAAAAAACTTTAAACCCTGATCTGCTGCAACACCGGTATAAGCCATTGAGAATTTGGCAAAATCTTTAGCGTTGTGTTTTTTTATAAGTTTATTGTTTTTATCATAAATTTTAACTTTCAGCTTTGAAATTTTATTGAATTCATCATACATAACACCCAAGTATTCCGGGATGTGATTTGATTTTTTCAATACAACAAAATCGGTTTTCACTTCGGTAACCGTTTTGCTTTTGCTTTCAATAGTGAAGGTATAATCCTCATTCAACAATATAAAATGACTTTTTTTAAGCAATGAATCAGGTATGTTATCCAGAATATCTTGAGAAAAAACATTTCCATTAAAAAAGATGATTATTGTGTATAATAAAATATATCCAATCTTGTTTTTTAACATAATCCTACTGTTTCTTTAATACTATTGCACTATTATTGGATGAAGTTATTTTTTCAAAGAAAGTTTTTACAATATTATATTCTGTTGGTGCAAACATTGTCTTTTTGAATCTAAGTTTATTTATAAATACTGCTTTTTGGGGTGTTTTACTTGCAATATACAAATAATTGATACTATTATCTTCGGTTTTAAGCTGAATATTTCCCGGTATTTCAACATCATATCCTTTGGGAGTCTCCATGTTGAAAACCATATTGTAGTCTTGTTTAAAAATAAAATCCATTGCCGAATTCCTTTTTTCCCTTTTGAAAGGATTTTCTTTGTCAACATACATTGGAAAAGGATCGATCAATATCAAATCTTCATCTTCTATTTCTTTTTTAAACTTAAGTTTTACTCTAAATATTTTGGAATTGTTAGAATCTTCAAAACTAAGATTTTCTATTTCCCAATCAGATAACAATTCCCTGAAATGTTTTTCGAGTCCTCCGTTTTCATAAGTTGAATTTATATCATAAGCATAATAGTCTTTAAATTGAATCAAAGCATTATTGACAATAGAATCATTCCTGATTTTAGAATTATATAGAATCGATACTGTTTTAAAAGCATCTTTTGTCAAATCAATCCATCTGCCGCCTTTTTTATCTACGAGCCATCCTTTGTTGTTGATACATTCTTTGCGAATCAATCCCGGAGGTGTATCCAAAGTAGCATCACAAAGTATTTCCTTACCATCAATTTCCACTAATGCTATCACATAATTAAAACTCCATTTATCCGGATAAACCGGATTTGGTATTCCCTTATCTCTTGTTCTTAAAATAACCGGAAATACCTTAAGTCCGTGATATTTCAAAGCAGCTATAAAAGTCAAATTGATATCTGCTATATCTCCTTCTTTTTTCTTGTATAAAGTACCACCGGAAATTTCGCTTAAGAAATGATAATGTTTATTCCAGTTAGTATTATTTTGTATTTTTTTCAAAATAAACTCCAGTTTTTCATAATCGGATTTGCCTGATAATTCCTTTTTCCATTTTTTGGAAAATCTTCCTTTTGAAAGGCGTTTCCCGAACATAAAGTCCTTGGCAAGATTCTCATTTAATTTTTCATACGTTGTTCCTATATCTATATTATATCCATAATCCGAATTGATATACACCAAATTAAATTCAATTCTGGAAAGGGCATTTGTACTGTTTCCCATGTATGGTTCTTCTTCAAGTGGTGTAATATTTTTCATTGTAAACTCCTTTCCTGTTTCATTCACGGAATAGTCTGACACATGCATTGTTCTATATTTATCTTTGGTTTCTTTAGGAAAATAATTCCCATAATTATTAACCTGATATTTCAATAATTCCGGTACAGCATACCAGAAATTGCTATATTTCACAGGTATTTTGTCTTGAAAATACCAAGTCTTAAGTGAACCCAGCATGCGAGAAGTCAATTTATATTTTATCTCTATTACAGAACCCTTTTTGACATTGGGCATAACAAAACTCAATTCTTGTCGATAATCGTTTAACTCATTATAATACTTTTCTTTTTTGGTCAATTTTGTTCTTGTGATTTTGTTCCCTTCCAAGTTGTATGTATATGCTTTAAAACCACTTATTTTATCTTCAAAACGTTTAACTTTGCCCTTGTAATATCTTATTTTCCTGTTTGCATATTTCTTTCCTGCTTTAGTCAAAATTTTAATTCTTTGATGCATTTCAAATTGATATATAAAGCCCATAGTATTATTATATTCAATTCTGACATTTCCTATATTGAATAAAACCACTGCATCGGCATTAGAATAAAATTCACAGGAATCCATCAATAATTCCTCTTTTGATACATCTCCGAATTTGTATGATATGTCTTGGGAAATAATTAAAAAAGGAGAAAAAAGGATAAGAAAAATACTAATATATTTCATAGTCAATAGTTTAGAAGCCCAAAGCTAATGAAAACACTTATTTTTTACAAATTTGAGAAAATGTTTTTAATAAAAGAAATTTGCTTTAACTACTCATGTATGGTGCTTATGAAATGAAAAGAATCATTCCGATGCATCGAAATTTTCGAATAATACTTATTTGTAACTACTCTGGTAGAATCATTTTAATTATCACAAACCTTTATTTAAAAATATTCGTTTATAATAATAGTGCATTGCGCAAGAGTATTTTATTTTTAATAAAAACTTTTAAAATTCCATATTATGAAAACTTCAACTAAACATTCAATCCCTATTTTTTTCTTAATGATAATCATATCCTCTATTGCATTTTTGTCTTGTGAAAAAGAGGTAAATGAAGAAAATTTATTTGATAAAAAATGGATTTTAACCGAAATAGAAACAGATACCGCTGATATACTGCCGGTGAAAGAAATATTTATTGAATTCAGTGATTCTACAATTACAGGCAAAGGAGGTTGCAATGGTTATTGGATAAATGATTATATACTGGACGGTAATGAATTCAATGTAAATAGTATTATCAGCACAGATATTTATTGCGGTAAACAAATAAGCGGTATTGAAGAAACATACTTTAAAGTTTTACGATCTGCCGAAAAAATAAAGATCGTCGGAACCAAACTTAAAATCAAAGGAGAATTAGGCAAATTGAAATATAAGAAAGAATAATTCGGGTTAATAAATAAATTTTCAAAACCTCCAAATTTGAAATTTTCAAAAATAAAACATTCTTATCTTTTTATATGTTAATTTCACCTTGGAAATTGAGCCTTTCACCATTGAAAATCCATACTTCACCCTATACCATTGAAAAAACTTGATTTTACATAGCTCTGTAATGTAAATTGCAATCGAATTATTAAAAAATCTAATTAACAAAAAATCAATGGTATGAAAACTTCAAAAAAACTTTCATCAATAAGAATTGTAATTCGTCATATTTCGGGTTCAAAAACCAATCAGATAGACGAATTTCCACTGGATCATTTTAAAGAGATAACATTTGGAAGAGCCCTATCCAATGATTTGTCATTTGATCCCGAGATAGACGATGTAGTAAGTCGTGAGCATGGTAAAGTCACAATTGACAGCCTGGAACCAATGCATATAACGATGCATGATCTCGGTTCAAAAAACGGTATTTACATAAACGGAGAAAAAATAGAAAACAGCATGGAATTGTTTCCCGGTGATGTGGTTAAACTTGGAATAAACGGTCCTGAATTTCAATTTGATGTATTTCCAAAACAAAAGAATTATATGAAGAAAACCAAAGTTATGGAAACAATGTCACCACCTCCAAAACCAACCAAAGTAAGTGAATCCATGCCTATAGAAAAAGAACCGGTAAAAGTAGAAAAAAGAGGTGTAGGAAAAGAAACAGTTGAAAAAATAGTGATTCAATCGCAGAAAAAAACAAGGACGATATGGTTGTCAGCAATAGCTGTGGGACTAGTATTACTCATCGGGATAGGTTATGTATTTTGGCCGGAAACTCCGGAAGTGGAAGTACCGAAATTGCCTGAAAAATACAACAAAATGACCCCTGCCGAGATAGCTGAAGCAAATTCGGACAAAGTTGTTTATATCGAAGCCGGTTGGAAAATGACTTATACCGTTACAGGAGAGGATGTATATCATTTGTATCTGAAAGATGGAAAAACATATCATGCTGCATTCTTACTAATGCCCGATGGTAGTATTGAACCGTGGCTTGTTAAATCATCAGACAGTTACAAAACACCACAGAGTCAACTTATCGGAGGTTTACATACTGGTTCGGGTTTTGTTGTATCCGAAGAGGGATTTATTTTGACAAACAGACATGTTGCAGCTTCGTGGATGACTTCTTACAATTTTCCAAGAGAAGCATTTCCCGGAATTCTTTATAAAATTGAAAAAGGGAAACCTGTAAAGACAAAATACAAGGTACAACCTCAAGATGTTTTCCAATGGGTACCTATCAATGCAAAATTCTTTGGTAGAGGTTATGCTTCAGCAAAAATTTTGGAAGGGAAAAACATGTATCTTGATGTTACTTTCAATGGAAATGATCTTAGAATTCCGGCTACGGTTGCCAGAATCTCAAACAAACATGATGTATCTATGATAAAAGTGGAACTACCGGAATCTCTACCCAAAGTAAGACTTAAAGATCGCCATGCAGATTTGAAAGCCGGAGAACAGGTTGTGGTAATGGGATACCCTGCTGTTTCACCTGATGAATATATCAAACAAAATTCGCAAGATGTATTTAATAGAAATCCTCATTGGATAAAAGTACCGACAGTCACGGTAACTAATGGAAACATAAGCAAAGTTATAAATGGCAATAATAAAATGAATTCAAACAAATATTTCAGTTCTTTTGGAGATGTATATCAACTCACTATCAATGCTACCGGAGGTGGAAATAGCGGTGGACCCATGTTTGATGCCGACGGCAATGTGATAGGAATATATTTTGCAGGCAGACAGGACTATAACGGAACAAAAATATCATTTGCCGTGCCTATTAAGTATGGAATAGAGTTGATGGGTACTAAGAAAATATTATAACAAACAGAAATTAACTTTATATTTCTAAAAATAACAAACTTTATTCGTGAAAGACGATTATTTACATAAAGTGATTTCCGGATACAAACTGATCGATTTGCTTGGTTGCGGTGGTATGGGTGTTGTATATAGAGCCGTCCACCTGCAATCAGGCAAAGTCGTAGCAATAAAAATATTGCAACAAAATTCTTTGAAAGACAGATTTATCAATGAAGCAAAATTGCATTCGGAATTGAAACATCCAAATATAGTTGAAATGTA
>JALVEG010000168.1 GCA_027031145.1 Saprospiraceae bacterium
GATACGGCACATAATGACGGACTTTCAGATACGATTTCTGAAATAGTGATACTTCCTTTTCCCAAAAATTCATCATAAGCAAGACGTTCATTCAGTTTCTCGATCTCCAATGCTACACGTGCAGCCATATAAATAGCATTTTTACCTCTTTCAGGTGCCGATCCATGTGAAGATACTCCATAAAAACTTACTTGCATTTCCATTCTGCCCCTGTGACCGCGATAGATATTCAGGTTGGTCGGTTCTGTGCTTATAGCAAAATCAGGTTTAATACCATCTTCTTCAATTATATATTTCCAACACAAACCGTCACAGTCTTCCTCCATAACGCTTCCGACAAAATATATTGTCATATCTTTATCAAAACCTAATTCCTTAAGGATTCTTCCTGATGTGACAAACGACGCCGGACCTCCTTCCTGATCGACTGATCCTCTTCCGTGAACATAACCATCTTTTATCTCACCTCCCAAAGGATCAAAATCCCAATTTGCAAGATTACCCATATCCACGGTATCCATATGCCCGTCAATTGCCAGGATCTTTTTACCGTTACCAATTCTTCCTATCACATTGCCCAGTCCGTCTATTTTTACCTCGTCAAATCCGGCTTCTTCCATCTGCCGTTTCAATTCCAACTGCACATCTTTTTCTTCTTTGCTCAAAGATTTGATCTGAACTAATTTTGATAGATTTTTAGCTGTATAATCCCTGTACTTTTCTGCCAGTTCTTTGATTTTATCTATTTTATTTTCCATGATATTATTTTAATCAACAAAGGTAAAATGTTTATGATAAAAAATACTATATACTTAAAATATATTCTAGGTGTATTTCATTTTTTTCGCATAGCGGGTTGGGTTCTCCTTTAGGAGTCAGAGGCAAATGGGATGGAAAGCGAAAAAATGAAATACACCCTAATTATTTGCCGGCATCTGTAATTAAAGTTAATTTGTTTATTCCAACAGGCATTTCATCAAAAAAAGGAATATTTATTATTTTGTATTTTTGCTCCAATTCCCATATTTTTTCCGGTATTTCCTTTCTGTATTTATTCAAATGAATTACTATATCTTTATATCCTAATTCTTCTAGATCTTTTATCAGGTTAATAGATTCATTTATGCTAATTGGTTCCGGATTCAAGACAACATGTATAGTAGAATGGATCAAAACATTATGTATCTTTTGATAATTTTGTTTTTGTTCCAAAAGATTGAGCAATACTTTATCATCACTTGAATTTTCCTTTTTTACTTTATCAATAATCTTTTTTTTATTGATTATTTTATATCTCAAATCGATCAGTTTATCCAGCCAGATCATCGATAATTTTGGTAAAGAAAAAAATCTTATACTTAATGCTGTTGGCGGCATATCAAAGATCAGAGTTTCTTTTTTATCTTTATTATTATTAAATAATTTTTGAAATGTATAGAAAATCGCATATTCTTCCATGCCGGGAGAATGTTTTATAACTCCGAAATCATTCAGAAGATTGAAACTGCTTAAATAATTATGATTTGACTTCAATTGATCTTCAATCTCTTTGAGATATTCCTTCAGCATTTCCGAAATCGATGGTTCCTGAATGTAGAGATCCGAAATTTTTCTACTTATTTCTTCAAAAGAATTTACAAGTAAGATATCTTTTAAATTGTGAGCAGGATCAAGAGAACATAAAAGTGTTTTTTTATTTTTAACTTTTTTCAATGCAAAAATAATAGCATTTGTCGATTTGCCTGTTCCTCCTTTTCCTGTAAAAAAATCAATTTTTTGCATTATTTAAAAATTTAGTAACTACCAGGTTTTTTAATTTATTGATTGTCTGAGATTTGAAAGCATAATAATATTTTCTCAATTATCCTTTCCCTTTTTGCTCCTTCGCTGAAGCTTTCACCGGCGGTCGTAGCCTTTGGCGAAGAACTCGGCGCAAGCGAAAGGGAAACAGGAAAGGGTTCTAAATAGAAAGTTTTGAAAATATTATTATGCAAATATAATGTTTTAGCGTATTTCATTTTTATTTTACTAAATATTTGACCTGATTAATTACAGAATTTATTATCCTATATCGAAAACCGAAAAAAGATATGATAAAGGATGAGAAGATAATGAAGCTTTATTGACAGACATCATAATTGATTCCTGCTCGATATCTTTAAGCAATTCCATTGAAATGTGAATAGGAACGACCGGATGTCCAAACAAAAAACCAATAGATAACGTATTGAAAACGGATTCCAGTTCGGCTAATTCCATTTCGGGATATTCTATTGCTTTCTGCCTGTAATATTCATCTATCTCTTTTAATATTTTCTTTATGTTCATTTATGCTTTTACTTTAAAAAATTTAATCGTTCCTTCAACAACAATCCAGATCATTATCAATATAATTACGATATTTACAAAAGACAATAAATAACTGCTTTTATCCATAAATTTGAATTGATTCAATATCAAAGCCCATAATGTCATTACCACCATAAACACGGCAGGAATACCTGACCACAGCCATTTCAATCCTCCTTTTATCCTTAAATAATTTGTGATTACTATTAATGCCAATGCTGCAAGAGTTTGATTTATTGCTCCGAAAAGAGGCCACAATCTTAACGCTCCTTTTCCATCGGCTCCACTTGCAAAAGCCAGCAATGCAGCAGTAAAAATTGCAAGAAATGTTGTAACATAAGCATTTTTAGCCCATTTTCCTTTAATCCTTGCACTTGCAAACAATTCAGTAATGATATATCTCTGTATTCTTGTTGCAGTATCCAGAGTAGTACCTGCAAATGATGCTACAAATACTCCCATTATCACAACTGCTATTGCTTTGGGAATGCCGATATTAGATATCATATTTGCCGAACCGTAAATAAATGCCCCCAATTTGCTGGACAATCCCCCTGCAGCCTGCCAGGAAGAATAGTGATGAGTAAATGCAGCTGTTCCTGTCAGCAAATTACCATCTACATTAAGTCCTAATCCTATACCTGCCACCGCAGCAATGATAACAAAAGTGGCCAATAACCCTTCCATCATCATTGAACCGGCTCCTACAAATACTGCATCTGTTTCCTTATCCACCTGCTTGGATGATGTTCCCGAAGATACCAAAGCATGAAATCCGGATATTGCACCACAGGCTATGGTAATAAATAAAAACGGAAATAATGGAGGAGATCCTTCAGGATGAGGATTGAAAGCATCTCCGGCAAATTGAAATTCAGGTAAAAAAGAACTTGCGACTATACCGGCAAATATCAATAATAATGCTACTATAAGTTCGTGGGAATTGATAAAATCCCTTGGTTGGAGCAATGTTGTCACGGGCAATACCGAAGCAATAAAAGCATAAATAAGCAATATTATTGTCCAAACTCCTGTCGGAGGTATTCCGAGAACAGATGGAAGTTCAATAGGGAAATAATATCCCAAAACTATTGTAACATACATCAAGACAAGTGCAATTATAGATGAAATTGCAACATTTACTCCCTTTTTATAAATAGCATAACCTAATCCTATTGCTATTGGTATTTCAAGCCAAACAGGAAAAACCGAAGCAGGAAAAAGTTTGAAAATAACAGCGATAATAAGTCCAAAAATAGCGATCACCATCCACAACTCAATAAACACGATCAGAAAAAACAGCAATTTTGATTTATTGCTTATATATTTGGAAGTATAATCCGAAATGGATTTCCCATCATTTCTCAAAGAGATCACAAGCGATCCCAGATCATGAACTGCACCCATCACGGCACTACCTACAAATACCCATATCACAGCAGGCACCCATCCCCATATTACGGCTATTGCTGGACCGACTATCGGACCTGTTCCAGCTATTGAAGTAAAATGATGTCCGAAAATTATTCCTTTCAAAGTAGGTACAAAATCTTTTCCGTCTTTAAATTTATGCGCAGGTGTAATATTTTTATCATCAAGTTGAAAGATCAGAGGTCCAACTATCTTTTTATACAATCTGTACATTATAATATAACCGAAAAAGACCAAAACAAGGAGTAAAAGAGGTTTCATTTTAAAAAGCAATTTGGTAACCAAAGCAAATTTACTAAATTTTCTTATTTATTTTACAATGAAGATAAAAGTAATGCTTTGAGTTTTGACTTCTTAGTTGAAAATTGCAGCTGCCTTGGTAGCAATAACAAATTGTAGCTAGTAATTATTGGGTTTTGGTTTTCCACTTATTGAAAAATCCCGTTAGGGATGATATTATGGTAGCCCTGTATGAGCGTTAGCGAAATGCAGGGTAAAATAAATACACAAAGCTATTTTGGCGGTATTTTTGTTGCAATAGCAAACAAAAATAGTGACAAAATCAAATTTTCAAACGTTAGCAATTTGCTTAGGTGCATTTCATTTTTTCGCTTTTTCCTCACTTTGCCTCTAACTCCTAAAGGAGAACCCATCCCGCAATGCGAAAAAATGAAAAACACCTATTTGCTTTGAGCTTGTTTGGAAAAAAAATCACAAATCAACCTGCCCCTTAGTTTTTACATATCGAGGTTGATCAATGTTCAATATTAAAATAGAAAAAGAAATCCTTGTTGGGTATAATCCTACAGTACTGCGACATAGGAGTTCTTTTATTTTACTAAAATATCTACATAATACTAAATAAAAATAATCTAAATTCTAAACAAATATCAGTACCATAACAGGTTTTTTTGCTATCTTTGCGGCTTGTTTAAAATTCAACTGAAATAAGCATACAGACAATTAATAATTTTTAAGAAAAATCAATGTATTATGAATAAAAAAAGAGTTTATACTTTTGGTGATAAAAAAGCCGAAGGTAATGCAAGTATGAAAAACCTGCTTGGTGGTAAAGGTGCCAACCTTGCGGAAATGAATTTGATCGGTGTTCCGGTTCCTCCAGGATTTACAATAACAACAGATGTAAGTACCGAATACAACAAATTGGGAAAAGAAAAAACAATCGAGTTATTAAAACAGGAAATTGAAAAAGCTATTGAACAAGTTGAAAATATAATGGGTGCTAAATTTGGAGATAAAAACAACCCATTATTGGTATCTGTAAGATCAGGAGCAAGGGTTTCAATGCCCGGTATGATGGATACCGTTTTGAACCTGGGGCTAAATGACGAATCAGTGGAAGGAATTGCTAAAAAATCAGGAAATCCTCGTTTTGCATGGGATTCATACAGAAGATTTGTTCAGATGTACGGTGATGTTGTTTTGGGACTAAAACCCGAGTCAAAAGAAGATATTGATCCTTTTGAAGAAATATTGGAAAAAGTAAAAGAACAAAAAGGAGTGGAATTGGATACGGATCTTACAACCGAAGATCTTAAAGAGATAGTAACTATGTTCAAAGATGCTATCAAAAAGCAAACAGGACATGATTTTCCTCAAGATCCATGGGAACAATTGTGGGGTGCTGTTTTAGCTGTATTTGGCAGTTGGAACAATGACCGTGCAAAATACTACAGAAAAATGAATAAAATTCCTGATGATTGGGGTACTGCTGTCAATGTTCAGGCAATGGTATATGGAAATATGGGTGAAAATTCAGCAACAGGAGTTGCATTTACAAGAGATGCAGGTACAGGAGAAAATATTTTCAACGGAGAATATCTTATTAATGCTCAGGGAGAAGATGTGGTTGCAGGAGTAAGAACGCCCCAGCAAATCACTCTTGAAGGAGCCAAAAGATGGGCAGTATTAGCAGGTGTTTCAGAAGAAGAAAGAAAAGAAAAATATCCTTCACTTGAAGAAGCTATGCCTGTTGTTTATAAGGAATTGTTTGATATTCAAAATAAACTCGAACAACATTATAAAGATATGCAGGATCTTGAATTTACTATTCAGGATGGTAAATTGTGGTTGCTTCAGACCCGTACCGG
Organism: Saprospiraceae bacterium; assembly: GCA_027031145.1. Taxonomy (GTDB): domain Bacteria; phylum Bacteroidota; class Bacteroidia; order Chitinophagales; family Saprospiraceae; genus JADJGA01. The sequence goes on from JALVEG010000168.1 coordinate 5,892, forward strand.
TAAAAGAACAGGTGCCGCTATGGTGAAAATAGCAATGGATATGATCAAAGAGGGAATGATAGATGAGAAAACAGCTGTAATGAGAGTGGAACCAAATAAACTGGATGAATTACTACACCCGGTTTTTGATAAGAATTCTGTAAAATCTGCTGAAGTTGTTGCTAAAGGACTTCCGGCATCTCCGGGAGCTGCTACAGGAAGATTGGTTTTCTTTGCTGACGAAGCAGACAAATATGATAATACCATTCTTGCAAGAATAGAAACTTCACCTGAAGACCTTGAAGGAATGAATATTGCCAATGGTATATTAACTGCACGTGGAGGTATGACTTCTCACGCTGCTGTTGTTGCCAGAGGAATGGGAAAAACATGTGTTTCCGGTGCAGGAGAAATAAAAATTGACTATAAAGCCCGAACAATGACTACCGGAGGAAAAACTTATAAAGAAGGTGATTATGTTTCATTAAACGGTTCTACCGGAGAAGTATATGACGGCAAAATCGAAACTATTGATCCTGAATTGAGTGGCGACTTTGGTAAATTGATGGAATTAGCTGACAAATATGCAAGAATGTCTGTAAGAACAAATGCAGATACTCCTCATGATGCTACCGTTGCCAGAAATTTTGGTGCCAAAGGAATAGGACTTACCAGAACAGAACACATGTTTTTTGAAGGAGAAAAGATCATTGCAATGAGAGAAATGATCCTGGCTGAAGACGAAGAAGGAAGAAGAGCTGCATTGGACAGATTGTTACCTATACAAAGAAAAGATTTTGAAGGTATTTTCGAAGCCATGCATGATCTGCCTGTTACAGTGAGATTGCTTGATCCTCCTCTGCATGAGTTTGTTCCTCATGATGCTAAGGGGCAACAGGAAATGGCTGATGTAATGGGAGTAAGTGTTGATATTATCAAAGAAAAAGTAGAAAGTCTGTCTGAGTTCAATCCTATGTTGGGACACAGAGGATGCCGTCTTGGAAATACTTATCCTGAAATTACTGAAATGCAGACAAGAGCTATTATCGAAGCTGCATTGAATCTTAAAAAGAAAGGAATAAAAGCTATTCCAGAAATAATGGTTCCATTAACAGGAACACTTGCAGAAATGAAAATGCAGGAAGGAATTATCAGAAAAACGATCGATCTGATATTTGAAGAAAGAGGCGACAGTATAGAATATAAGGTTGGTACTATGATAGAAATTCCAAGAGCAGCTCTTACTGCTGATCTTATGGCCCAATCAGCTGAATTCTTCTCATTTGGAACCAATGACCTTACTCAGATGACATTTGGTTACTCCAGAGATGATGCAGGTAAGTTCTTACCTATTTATATCGAGAAAGGTATCCTTAAGCATGATCCTTTTGAAGTATTGGATCAGGAAGGTGTAGGACAATTGGTCGAAATGGCTTGTAAAAAAGGCCGTGAGACAAGACCCGATATCAAATTGGGTATTTGTGGTGAACACGGAGGCGAACCATCATCAGTGGAATTCTGTCACAGAACAGGATTGAATTACGTAAGTTGTTCCCCTTTCAGGGTTCCGATCGCAAGACTGGCAGCAGCACAGGCAGCTATCAGAGAAACATTGTAATCTAGATTTTAATCAAATATAAAAAAGGTCTTCCGTTTTGGAAGGCCTTTTTTTATTCAGGATCAGAATTTGCAGAATTTAAACTATCCTATATATTCAGAACAACTGATCTAAACCGGCTTCACAATCGCTATCGCGCTTGAGAGTCCTACCTGCACCCTAAGACTTAGACTATCTAAAAAGTTTAATTTTTTAAAATCAGCTTAGCCTCATCTTTCCCAAAGGGACACGTAAAGGATGACTGATTTTTAATGATTTACCCTTTAGGGGTAGGGGCAAATAAATCATTAAAAATCAGTTTGCCATACTTTTTAGAAATCCACAAACTGACTTTTAACTAATTACCATTGTACAATACTACTAAAAAATTTTCAGAGCTGTTGCTTTCCAACAAACCCCTTAAGTTTACCTAATTTCTTATCCAGTTTTTGTTTAACTTCAGAATCTTTTTCGACATCAACTGCTGCTTGCAGATCAGGAATTGCCGCAGTATATTCAGATTCCACTATATAATCCGCTGCTTTAAGTCTAATCTTGGGATCTTTGTGTCTTAAAAGTCCGATTGACCATCTTATTGAAGGTCTGGATCTCAAGGCATGCAAACTGTCAACTGCATTCGTTACAACAGAAGGATCTTTGTCAAATAATTGCCAAAACAATGTAGATTCTTTCTTTTTTGTATCCTTGTAAAAAAGTATTTCTTTATTATTGATCTCCGGTCTGATCAGATCATTACTATATGAAATAAGTTCATTACCTGTTACCCATCTTGCCATTCTCGGTACTATCCATCTCATTCCTGCTGTAGCTTCAGGATGTCCTACCGATACAAATACTTTGCCCTGACCATATTCTTTAGTGAAAAATGCAGGTTTGCCCGGAGTAAAACCATGAGGATATCCTTTGTGAGTAGCTATATCGCTGTATATATTTCCCAAAACATTCAAACCGTATTTTCCAGGATCTTCAAACATCGGACCGTCATAATATTGAATAAAAAGAGAATCCGTATTTTTTAATTCGTAAAATATCTCTTTCCCTTTATTATTTAGATGAAATGATATCAAACCTCTTCCCCGATCGTAATAATCTCTTGTATCAGGAGCTCCCAATATTTCCAAACTTGGATATGTCGGAGTGGTTGATAAAAGATAACCGCCTGCACATATTCCAACCAATCCTTTTCCTTTTTTTTGCCCGAATTCTTTTATTTTTTCAGCTGCAAGCTGTCCCATATTATTGAACTCTTTGCTTCCACTACCTCCGGGAAAAACCAAAGCATCAAGATCATTTAATTTTCCATTCATTATATCAAAAGCCGATACTTCTACAGGAGCGATACCTGTATCGACTTTAAGAGCTTCCATCGTTTCCAAAATGCATACGGGACTGGCACCGTTACCGTTGAAAACTCCTACATTGATCTTGGTTTTTTCTGTCTGATTTGAAATAGTTTCTTTTTTTCTCTTGGTGTTTTCACAAGAAACAATTGCAAAGAAAAACAAAATCCAGAAACCAAATTTTAATAGATCTTTCATAAATATTAATACCTTTCAACAAAACTACGATATTTTCAAACTAATTTATATTTTTTATCGTCTTATTAATATGGATCACTAAATAATTATAAAAATGAGTATTAAAAATCTTTCTTTTTATCTGTTACTTCTCACTTCATTTATCGTATTTACAGCTTGTCCCGGTGGATATGGATACAAGTACAATCACGGAAAAATTCCTGAAGAAGTTACTAATTTCGAAGAGATTAACAGCGAATTTGATGATTACAATATTTCTGCTCCTTTTATCAGGGATGAGTTTCCATTGATTTTTTCTTCAAATAGAAACAGTCAGGGAGCCCAATTTGATTATATTTATAAACTTATCGCTGTAAATTTTGATAAAGAAACAGCTGAATTCAGTGTTTATAATGAAAAAAAAACAAGTCTTGATATTGTTACAAGATATTCAAATATAACATCATTATTACAAAAAATAAATTCTCCACAAAATGAATACGGACCATATCTGATAGAAATATATTCAAAATTTTCACGAAAATCCGGTTTTGTTTTGGTTTATACTTATGAAGAAAATGACAATATGGATATTAGATTTTATTATGACACAGAAAGCTTTAAAAGCGATACTACATTTGATGTAAAATGGGTAAATACAGGCCATAATGAAGGATATCCGTGTTTTAACCGGAACTATTCAAAAATGTTTTATTGCTCTGATGAGAGTGGAAATTTTGATATTTATGAAATGCCAACAGGAATTGATTCAACTATTTTACAATGGAATAATCTTGATACTCTCCTCATCAATTCCTTAAACGATACCATTTCAAAACAAAAAAACCTTTTATCTGAAATTTCGTCCTCTGCTGATGACAAGTGTCCGTTTATAGATTTTGATGTTATGGTCTTTACTTCCGATCGCGAAGGAGGTTATGGAGGATACGATCTGTATTATTCAAAATTTATAGATGGAAAATGGTCAAAACCTGTAAATATGGGTGAAAAAATCAATTCTCCCTATGATGAATATAGACCTGTATTGAGAAAAAACAGAGGTTTCGAAAATGATCTTCTTATGTTTTCTTCCAACAGACCCGGTGGAAAAGGAGGGTTTGATCTTTATTATACGGGAGTGGATTTTGATTGAAAAAAAATCAATTCACAACTAAATCAACTACATTTATGTTTTAATAATAACATTGATAACTCATTTATCAATAGTACTTGAAATTTATATATAAATAAGGTAACTACTCAGGTAGGGTGCTTTTGAAATGAAAAAATTAGATTTTTTTGCCAGATGAAGCTCATTTTTTGAAGGCATAACTTGTCCCGCAAAAAGGCGGGAGTGGAGCTACGTCAAGAAAAATAACTGAAATATGGCGAAAAAAGAAGTTTTTTCAATCAAAATGACTCTACCTGAGTAGTTACTAAATAAGTAACAAATGAAAATATTCTGTATTGGAAGAAATTATATAGACCATGCAAAGGAACTAAATAATCCTGTTCCGGCAGAACCTATGATATTCATGAAGCCTCCAACTGCATTGTTGCGAAATGGTAAACCCTTTTATATTCCCGGTTTTTCCAATGAAATCCATTACGAGGGAGAACTTGTAGTCAAAATAGCTAAAAACGGTAAGCATATCGACCCTAAATTTGTAAAATCATATTATAATGAGGTTACCATTGGATTGGACTTCACCGCAAGGGATATACAAAAAAAACTAAAAGAAAAAGGACATCCATGGGAAATAGCCAAGGGTTTTGATTTTTCAGCAGCAGTTGGGAAGTGGATAGAATTTACAGATGAAATGAAACAAAACGAAATACTATTTTCTTTGAAGAAAAATAAACAAACAGTTCAATTGGGGAACAGTCGTGATATGATTTTTTCCATTGACGAAATAATCCTTTATATCTCTAAATTCTTTAAATTGCAAGCCGGGGATCTGATTTATACAGGAACTCCCGCGGGTGTGGGAAAAGTGGAAAAAGGAGATGTTCTTGAAGGATTTATCGGCGAAGAGCAACTTTTATATTGTGAAATAAGATAACAATTACTATGAGATCAAAAACTATTTTTGTTGTATTGTCAATACTGGTATTTTTATCGGGATGTATTACTTCCGGAGCAGGATTGAAAAAAGATAATACGATATTTTCAAAAGAAGAAACACGTTTGATACTTTCCGGAAAAGCAAATCAGCCCATGAGAGTATTATTGGTTACCAATCATGAAGATTCTTTGATATTGAGAACTAAAAGCGAAAGGTTCAAAGTCAGAAAAGATGATAAGATATTAAGACATTTTACTAATAGACTTTATGCGACGGTCAGAGATAGCTCAACACGCGGAGTTGGAATTGCAGCTCCTCAAGTCGGTATTCTCAAAGACATTATCTGGGTTCAGAGATTTGATAAACACATGAAACCTTTTGAAGTATATTATAATCCGGTTATAACCAAATATTCAGAGCTTAAACAGGATGTATTTGAAGGATGTCTGTCAATTCCGGATGTGCGTGATACTACTTTTGACAGATCTTATGCGGTATTATTGGAATATGATGACACTTTGGGAAGACATAATTGTGAAATGATAGAAGCATTTACTGCTGCTATTTTTCAACATGAAATAGATCATTTAAACGGGATATTATTTACAGATCATTTGAAGCAGGAAAGAGAACATTCGATAAAACACGAAATTAGATAAATTGATACCTGATAGTGGATCATTCACTCTTTAGTAAGTGGTTTGTAGTACAATAAATTGTAAAATTGATTTTTATTGATCAATTATCAATACTTCATCCTTGGTTTTCGGTCTTTTTTCTTCAAACCATCTGAACCCGTCTAATTTTTGAGGATTTGAAATTTCTTTTTTTACAGGTACAAAATTGGATCTTGGCTCACCTTCAAATTTTATATCCTTTATCTTGTTTTGATTGAAATTGAAATGGATCTTACTGCAAACCGTTTTGATTGTTCCGGTCAATGCATCATCTTCATCCTGCATATGATAAACAACTTCCGCATTACCGTTTACATCCATCGTCTTTAAACTGTCATTTTCAAAGTATGAAATTATTCTGATTCCTTTTATTTGATTGTAGAGTTCGCCTTGTATCAAATTTGTAATAAATGCATTATTTCTTGCAAAAATATTGTCTATACCGCCCTTTTTTATTCTTATACTAATAGTATCACCCGTTATCTGTGTGCTATCAGACCACAATACCGGATTATTAAATAGAATATAAATCGAATCATCAGGAAAATACACCAATGAATCTGCCATTGCCTGGTAATCTTTATTATAGATCTTTACATTGTTGTATGCTTTTAATATACTTATGGTGTCATTGTGCATAGAGTCGATTTCATCAATAATATCAACTGACAATAAAGTATCCGATGAAATATATGTTGTATCGTTTTTGTCAATAAACATTAATAATAATCTTGATGTACTGTCTCCATAAGTCAGCATATAATTGCTGTCTCTTTCAAGGTACATTTCAGAACTGTTGATGATGATGTTTGAAGAAGTATCAATAAAAACCACTTTCCCTCTGGCAAACCCTTTTCCTGTTTTTTTGGAATAATTGCTATAATCAGCTTTTATCTCCATAGCATCATCGCGTAATATGGACCGGCTTTCGGAAACAAAACTCTCATCATCATGATTATAAATAATCCTTTCTCCTTCTGCACTCTGTTTTTTGTTTTTGAATCGACCATGCCCGATCAGAATACTTTGATTTATTTTTGTATTATGGATAATTGTATCCGCTTTGGCAATAAGTTCTTCATCGGTATAAACCGCATTTCCGGCAAGTATGTATTGAGACAAACTATCGATGTAAAACAGCTGTTTTGAACGTGCTTCGGCAGTATTTTTTTTGTAGGTCATATTCCTTTCAAAAAGAGCATTACCGTTTTTTATATCATAGAAACCGGATTCACAATAGATATTGGAACTATCCAATTTTATGAATGTAGGACCTGTAAAGTAAGTAATTCTGTTTTTAGTATCAAAATCCAACGAATCCGAAAACAAATTGAAAGAAGAATCCCTTATGGAAACATAATTTTTGAATTTTATTTTGTTGTCATTAACATAATATATCCCTTCTACAGATTTCAATATTGAAGATTCCTGTTTCAATTCCGCTCCGGTTGTATAATGTGCTATTTTATTGTGAATATCATAAAAAAGCTTTTGAGTTCTGACTTCTTTATCTCCGTTTTTCAGCAATATTTTTCCTGATAATTCGGCTTTCAGTGAATCTCCATTGTAATATAAACTATCACTGAAAATCTGAATAGTATCGTGCTGAATGATCACGATATTCCCCCATGCTTTTAATTCTTTTTTATACAAAATGGCAGTATCTGCAAAGAAAAAAGTACTGTCATGATATATTTTCACATTGCCTTTAAGGTATTTTATAAAATCATTGCTTTCTTTTTTCATGACAGTGTTATCAGAATTATATATAATTATTTCACCTGCAGAAGATGTATCTTGCTTTTCCTGACCATAAGAAGGTAAAGAAAATAACAAAATACTTAGTATTGACAGAAGAATATAAATATTACCTGATTTGGAATGCATTAAATTGTTTTAGTTAAAATGAATAACACTGCAAATTAATAAAGATTGAACGGTAAAATGAATATTTTAGTTTATACATTCTTTAGATACGACAATTAAAAAGATTCTACCTGAGTAGATACAAAAAAAAGAGCCAC
>JALVEG010000169.1 GCA_027031145.1 Saprospiraceae bacterium
AAACAGGAAAAGAGAACATGAATGATTATAATGGATTTTACCGTACAAATCCATTATTGAGTATCCTGATGATGCTTGCATTGTTTTCATTGGCGGGAATACCACCGGTTGCGGGATTTTTCGGTAAATTCTTTTTGTTTATGTCTGCTGCCAGTGAAGGATACTATTGGTTGATCTTCATTGCCGTTATCAACGTGACTATTTCATTATATTATTACTTACTTGTGGTCAGAGCGATGTTTATCAGGCCAAATGACAATCCTATTCCATTTTTCAAAAGCGATTGGGCGATGAGATTAGGATTATTGATACCTGCAATAGGTATTTTAGTATTAGGGTTGTACAGTCCGGTATATGAACACATCAATGAATTAGTAGGAATGTTTTTAAAATAATACGATTTTAGTTTGTATTTATAGAAGGAATAAAATTTGACAAAAAACCATAAAAAAATAAAATTATGCCATTTTCAGGAAAACATTTATTTGGAGAAATTGACGGAACAAAAGTTACTTTTGTAGAAAAAAATGTATCAGAGGAAAGAATGAAATTTCTTAAAGAACTTTTGGAAATTAATGGTTTTGAGGTTTTGGTTCAGGAAAATAAAAAGAAAAAAGAAGAAGACCCTCAAACATATACTGTCGGTGTTACGGATTTGGTATTTAATCCTGTAATATGGGTATATGACCGCAGGCTAAAAACCCAAGACGGCAGGAAAGTCACGCCTGATTATTGGTTTCAAAAGAAAACCGATACCAAACCACAGTATTGGGAAAGTATGTGGGATTAGTATTTTAAACCGAATTCGAAAATCTTATTTACTCTTTTAATATTTCTACTATCTCAAATACAGCAGGACAAACGGCAATATTTTTTTCCATTAGTTTTAATGATACTTTGTTAGCATCCGTGTGTGGGTATTCTCTGCATGCTTTGGGTCTTACATCGTAGATCATACAATAATTGGCATCATCCAGAAATACACAGGGAATTGTTTTGAAAATATAATCCCCGTCAGTATCAATAATAATATAGTTTTCCATAAATTCACCTTCTTTCATCCGGAGATGCCTGGATATTCTGCTAATATCTTTATTTGTGATGATTGGTGGAGTGGTTTTACAACAATTGGCACAGGCTAAACAATCGATCTCTTCAAAAACTTTATCATGAAGAGTGTTTATAGTTGTATGTATCGATTTAGGAGTTTTCCTTTTCAGTTTAGTAAAAAATTTTTTGTTTTCAATTTCAAGATTTTTTACATTTTGCCTATGTTTATCAATATTGATATCTTTCATTTTGAGTTTTTTTATATTTATCTACTCAGGTAAAATCATTTTGACTGAAAAAAATGAATTTTTTCATTTCAAAAGCACTCTACCTGAGTAGATACCATTATATTTGTCCTATTGTACGTATTCAGGTAGAATCATTTTGAATAAAAAAAATACTTTTTATCATTTCAAATACACCTACCGTATTAGTTACGTTTATAAAATTAAAAGTATTACAATGAAGATAATCAAATTTTTATTAATGATCGTTTTATTTTCGGGAAATAATTTACATTTGATTTCACAGGATTATTTCCAACAGGAAGTAAATTATAAAATTGAAGTTAAACTTAATGATGTTGATCATGAACTTTCAGCTTTTGAAACAATTGAGTATATCAATAATTCTCCTGATGAATTGGATTATCTTTATTTTCACCTATGGCCCAATGCTTATGCAAATAACAATACAGCTTTGGCAAAACAATTATTGGAAGGCAATAAAAAAGAATTGTTTAAAATAAAAGAATTGAGGGGATTTATAGATTCTTTGGATTTTAAAATAAACGGGAAAGAAATAAAATGGGGGTATGATAAAGATAATATTGATATTTGTAAATTATATTTGCCTGTACCACTTAAACATGGAGAAAAAATTGTGATAACAACTCCTTTTCATGTGAAAATACCCAAAGGAGTAACTTCCAGATTGGGACATATCAAACAGTCTTACCAGATCACACAATGGTATCCGAAACCGGCAGTTTATGATAACCGGGGTTGGCATCAAATGCCTTATTTGAATATGGGTGAATTTTATTCCGAATTCGGTTCGTTTGATGTTTCGATAACATTGCCGAAAAATTATATCGTCGGAGCTACCGGAAATTTGCAAAATAAGGAAGAAAAAAGTTGGTTGAATTATTTGGCAAAAAAAACAGCAAAGAAAGATTCATTTGAAAAAGCTAATACATTTCCTCAATCTTCAAAGGAATGGAAAACAATAAGGTTTAAACAACAAAAAGTTCATGATTTTGCCTGGTTTGCAGATAAAAGATTTAATGTGTTAAAAGGAGAAAGGATAATGCCCAACACAGGAAAAAAAGTTACCACTTGGGCTATGTTTCTCAATTCGAGTTCAAGATTATGGAAAAAATCACTTGAATATATAGGTGATGCATTATATTTTTATTCCAAATGGTATGGAGATTATCCGTATGATCAATGTACCGCTGTTCATTCTGCTTTGTCAGCCGGAGGAGGTATGGAATATCCCAATATCACTGTGATTGGTAGTGCAGGAACAGATTTGAGTTTGGAAACGGTAATTGCACATGAAGTAGGACATAATTGGTTTTATGGAATTTTGGGTTCCAACGAGAGAGATAATGTTTGGATGGATGAAGGTATCAATTCATTTAGCGAAGCAAGATATTTGCGTGAAAAATATGGTAATGAAGACAGATTTTATAAAGTAGCGGGGTTTCCTGAAAAAGTAGCTGATTTTTTAGACATTTCAGATATTAGTGATCATGGAGTACAACAATTGTCGTACTTGATTTCTGCCCGTGCTAATATTGACCAGGCGCCTTCAACACACTCTGCTGATTATAGTAAACTAAATTATGAAGCAATTGCATATTCAAAAACAGCGATAATATTTGATTATTTGTATGCATATCTTGGAGAGGAGAAATTCAATAATGCTATGCAGAGGTACTTTGAGGAATGGAAATATAAACATCCTTATCCTGAAGATATACAAAATATTTTTGAAAAAACTACAGGAGAAAAACTGTCTTGGATATTTGACGATTTGATAAATACAACAAAAAAACTCGATTATAAGATTGTAAAAGCTAAGAATGGGAAAGTAGTAGTAAAAAATGTTGGTGATATTGTTGCTCCCGTTGTTATAAACGGAGTTAAAAATGATTCTACAGTATCTTCAAAATGGTTTCCGGGATTTGAAGGCAGGAATACGCTTGATTTTCCTTTTGATAAAAAAGATATTGATGAGATAGTCATTGACAATGATGAATATATGGTGGAATTGTATCGCAACAATAATTCATACAGAACTTCGGGAATTTGTAGAAAAACCCAAGCTTTGAAATTAAAATTTCTTGGAATACTTGAAAATAATAAAAACACACAGATCAATTATATTCCGGTTGCAGGTTGGAACAATTACAATAAATTTATGATAGGGACTGTATTTTACAATTCTATTTTACCGTGGAATAAATTTGAATATCAATTGATGCCGATGTTCTCAACCGGTTCGACCGATATTGCCGGTTATGCAAATATTGCATATACTTTTTATTATTATGATGCTATTTTTAAAAGTATGAAGTTTTCTCTTTCGGGAAGGCGATATGCTTATAAAAAAAAGCAGGGAGATAACTTTAATTCTGCTAAAATAGAAATGAATATTTTGTTAAAAAACAAAAATAAAAAGTATGAAAACAGGATGATATTAAATGCTGTTGCAGCAACTGATCCTGCAAATATTTTAATAGGAAATAAATTACGATATAAGCAGTATTATAATTTTAAATATCAGTTTAGATATAAAAATAAAAAAAATCCTTATGCTATATCTTCAGCTACGCAGTTGAGTGATAATTATGCAAAAACCTCATTGACTGTCAATTATTCTCTTTTGTTCGGAAAAAATATGAATATTGATTTCAGGATATTTGCCGGTACATTTTTATACAAAAGGTACAATTTATATAATATTTATAAATTCAGTTTGAGCGGGGAAACCGGTTTTAATGATTATTTGTATGAAAATACATATCTCGGAAGATTTGAAAGTCCGTTTACGCATTCTTTTTTCGGTAATCAATTTACACCCAATAATGGAGCTTTTGCGACATATATCCCTTTTGGTTATTCTGATAAATGGTTGGTATCTTTCAATGTAAGTTCTTCTATTCCTTATATGAGTCGATTGATTCCTTTGAAATTATTTTTTAACAGTGGTTTGATGCCAAAAAACTCCTATCCGAAAGATTATCCATTGGATCTGTTTAATTGGGAATCAGGAGTGAAATTTTCAATATTGCAGGATAATATACAGGTATTTTTCCCTGTGTTTATATCCAAAGGATTAAAAAAATCAAACGAAACTTTTACTGATAAATATATCCAAAGAGTAAGATTCAGCATAAATATCAATAACTTCAATCTGTTTGATATAGTGAAAAAAGCTATCTAAAATAGCTGATTTTTATGTTTTAATAAATCAATTTTATATAATTTAAGTGTGTTAGTAAATGATAAAAAAGTAAATATCGAAAAAATATAGCATAATTTATCAAAATATTTTAAATACAAAAATTGATTGTGGTATAATACTTGCTCTTTATTTATGTTGATGAAACCGGTTGTATTTTTTGATACAGAAATTAATCCTCAATCACAAAAGATTTTGGACATCGGTGCTATTAAAAATGGTAATAGTGTCCTGCATACTAACAAACTCTATGAATTTAATGATTTTATTGAGGGGAGTGAGTATTTGTGTGGTCATAATGTACTAAAACACGATTGGGAATATGTAAAAGACTATCTGCCGATACAGGTTACAAAAAGAATAAAATTGATTGATACTTTATTTTATTCTCCGTTGCTATTTCCTTCAAAACCATACCACAGACTTGTAAAAGATGACAAACTAATAGATTTGGAAATAAACAATCCTGTCAATGATTCAAAAAAAGCAAGAGATTTGTTTTATGATGAAATAGCAGCATTTACTGCTTTAGACAAGGATTTAAAGAATATTTTCTATTATTTATTGGCAGATAAAATCGAATTCAAATATTTCTTTGAATATATATCGTTCGTAGCTGATTCTACTATGAATCTTACAGAATTGATAAAAAACCATTTTAAAAATAAAATCTGTGAAAATGCTTCTTTGGATAAAATGATTTCCGGTTTTCCGGTTGAACTTGCATATTCTTTGGCTTTGATCAACACTACGGACAAGTACTCTTTGACACCTCCTTGGGTGATAAAAACTTATCCGGAAGTGGAAAGGATAATGTATTTATTGAGAAGCAAAGTATGTATCACAGGTTGCGATTATTGCAATGAGGCTTTGGACGCAAATAAAGCATTGAAGAGATATTTCGGTTTTGATTCATATCGTAAATTTGATGGAAAATCACTGCAAGAAGATGTGGTAAATGCCGCTATCGACAATAAATCCCTGCTGGCTATTTTTCCAACAGGCGGAGGAAAATCCATCACTTTTCAAGTTCCTGCATTGATGGAGGGAGACAACAGCAGAGGTCTAACAGTAGTAATATCTCCATTGCAATCCTTGATGAAAGATCAGGTAGATAATCTGGAAAAAACGGGCATCACTCAAGCAGTGACCATAAACGGATTGCTTGATCCGATCGAGAGAAGCAAATCATTTGAAAGGGTGGAGAACGGTACGGCCAATATACTCTATATTTCGCCTGAATCCTTGAGATCCAAAACCATTGAACGTTTATTATTAAATAGAAGAATAGCGAGATTTGTGATAGATGAAGCGCATTGTCTGTCTGCATGGGGACAGGATTTTAGAGTTGATTATTTGTATATCGGCGATTTTATAAAATCATTGGAAGAAAAGAAAAACCTCAATTTTTCCATACCCGTATCTTGTTTTACGGCTACGGCTAAACAAATGGTCATAAGAGATATTTGTGATTATTTTGAGGAGAAATTGGATTTGAAACTCGAGGTATTTAAAGCTGATATTTTCAGGGAAAATTTAAAATACAGGGTTTTCAACAGCGATAAAGAAGAAGATAAATACAATACAACCAGAAATCTGTTAGAAGAGCACAAATGTCCGACTATCATCTATGTTTCAAGAACAAGAAAAGCTTTTGTCCTTGCAGAGAGACTGACAAAAGACGGATTTAATGCAAGACCTTATCACGGCAAAATGGAGATTGCTGCTAAAAAAGAAAATCAGGAAGCATTTATCGCAGGTAATGTAGATATTATGGTTGCAACATCGGCTTTCGGTATGGGAGTAGATAAAAAAGATGTCGGAATGGTGATTCATTACGATATTTCGGATTCACTGGAAAACTATGTACAGGAAGCGGGAAGAGCCGGTAGAGATGAGAAAATCACTGCGGATTGCTATGTCTTGTACAATGAAGAAGATTTGAACAAACACTTTGTACTATTGAATCAGACAAAAATCACCATCAAGGAAATACAACAAATATGGGGAGCGATAAAAAAGATAACTAATTTTAGAAAAACCGTATCAAATTCCGCATTGGAAATTGCAAGGAAAGCAGGATGGGATGATAATATAAGCGAGATAGAAACACGGGTAAAAACAGCGATTGCAGCATTGGAACAAGCAGGATATCTAAAAAGGGGACAAAACAATCCAAGGATATTTGCTTCCGGTATTTTGACGAAAAATGCACAGGAAGCCATAGATAAAATCAATGCTACCGGAGGAATAAGTAAAGAACAAAAGGTAAATGCCATAAGAATAATAAAAAAACTTTTCTCCGCTAAAAACCGCAAAAATCAAAGTGATGAAGTTGCGGAATCCAGAGTTGATTATATTTCAGACCACCTGGGAATAGTCAGAGAAGAAGTGATAAAAATCATTACACTGTTGAGGGAAGAGAGAATATTGGCAGATACAAAAGATTTGACTGCATTTGTGCAACGCGACCAAAATAAGAACAAATCATTGGCAAAAACAAAATCTTTTTCGCAAATAGAAGATTTTTTAAGCAACTACATCAGCGAAGTGGAAAAGACTATCAATCTAAAAGAAATAAATGAAGCTGCATTAGCCAAGGAAATTAAAAATGTCAATGTAAGAAAAATAAAAACCATATTGAATTTTTGGGAAATCAAAAATTTGATAAAGAAACAAAATCACCCGGGATCATCAAATCACATCACTGTAATATTAAAAATCAACAAACAACAATTTAAAGAAAAATTAGCCCGAAGGCATCAATTAGCGGTATTTATCGTAGAATATTTGTATAGCAAAATAACGGAAAACGACAGGGACAAAACTCATATTCTTGTCGAGTTCTCTGTTTTGGAACTCAAGCGGCATTCCCAAAACAGATTGTTGTTTGCTAAAGAAATTGATGTTGAGGATATAGAGGATACATTGTTTTATTTATCCAAAATCGGAGCTATAAAAATAGAAGGCGGATTCTTGGTAGTTTATAATAAACTGACGATAAACAGACTGGAAAATAATAACAAAGTTCAATACAAAAAAGATGATTACAAGCAGTTGGAAAATTTTTACAATAGCAAAATGCAACAGATACATATAGTCGGAGAGTATGCAAAAAATATGCTTGAAGATTACAACAAAGCATTGCATTTTGTAGATGATTATTTCAAACTGAATTATCATTCTTTTTTGAATCGTTACTTCCCGGGAAGCAGAAAAGATGAAATACAGAAAAATATAACTCCGAAAAAATTCAGGCAATTATTCGGGACACTTTCTCCGCGTCAATTGGACATAATCAATGATAAAATATCAAAGTATATCGTGGTAGCAGCAGGACCGGGCAGTGGTAAAACCAGGGTTTTGGTACACAAATTAGCATCTTTGCTATTAATGGAAGATGTAAAACACGAGCAATTGCTGATGCTGACTTTTTCCAGGGCAGCCGCTACGGAATTCAAAAAAAGATTGCTAAAATTGATTGGTAATGCAGCAAATTACGTTGAGATTAAAACCTTTCATTCGTATTGTTTTGATTTGTTGGGCAAGGTGGGAAATATTGAGAAATCAAAAGATATTATCAAAGAAACAGTTGGAAAAATAGAAGCAGGTGAAGTCGAACAAAACAAAATAACAAAACTCGTATTGGTCATAGACGAAGCACAGGATATGACCCAAGAAGAATTTGACCTTGTATATACTTTGATGAAAAAGAACACGGAGATGAGGGTTATCGCAGTAGGTGATGACGACCAAAATATTTATACGTTTCGAGGTTCCGATTCCAAATATTTCAAACGGTTTTTGGATAGCGAAAAATCAAAAAAATATGAACTTGTAGAAAATTACAGAAGCAAAAAAAATCTTATTGAGTTTACCAATCAATTTGTAGAGAAAATAAAAAACCGACTAAAAAAGAGCAGTATAGTTCCAAAAAGTCAAGAAAATGGAATAGTCGAGCTATATCAATACAAAAGCGATAAACTCTATTATGCCCTGACGGAAAATATTTATTCTAGCGATATAGCCGGTACTACAGCTGTTTTAACCCAAACCAATGATGAGGCATTGCAAATTACAGGTCTATTGAACAATAACGGTATTCCGGCAAAATTGATTCAAGCCGATACCGGTTTTAATTTATACAATCTGATAGAAATAAGGACGTTTATCGATGATATTAACACTGATAATACTTCTCCTATCATTAGTAAAGATATTTGGGACAATGCAAAAAGACTATTTGTAGCGAGATACAAAACTAGTAGCAACTATGAATTGGTCAAGCAAATCATAAAGGATTTTCAAGCTACAAATCCCAAGATAAAATACAAAACAGACTTTGAAACATTTGTAAGAGAATCCGGAATTGAAGATTTTTCAAATATAAAGGGCGAAACGGTTTTTGTATCTACCATTCATAAGGCAAAAGGCAAAGAATTTGACAATGTATTTATAATGATCAATAATTTTAATGCCAATACAGATGATGAGAAAAGAAAACTGTATGTAGCAATGACAAGAGCAAAACATTCGTTGATCATTCATCATAACAGTATGATTTTCGATGATATAATTATTGATGGATTGGCTAAATATTATGATGGCAAGGATTACGGTGAACCTCGACAATTGCTGATAAACCTAACTCATCACGACATATATTTAAGCCATTTTTATTATGTGCAAAAGGAAATAAACAATCTAAAAGCAGGGGATAAACTGACAAAATCCGAATTTGGATTGTCTGATAAAAATGGAAATACAATAGTGAAATTCTCAAATAGTTTTAAAGAAACAATCCAAAATATCCAAAGCAAAGGCTATTCACTTGAATATTCAAAGATATATTTTATACTCTATTGGTCAGCTGAAAAGAAAGAAGAAGTGAAAATCGTATTGCCACAGGTAGAGTTTGTCAAATCTGTAGATTTTTAATCAAAATGATTTTACCTGCGTTAAATATACATAAAATGAAATGCACATGAAATAACTCATTTAGACATAAGTAAAAAAGATATCTATTATTATTATATTACAATCATTTGCCAGGCTAATAAATATACAATCCTATCTATCGTACCTGCATCCCAATTAATAAAAAGTTCTAAATAATTCAAGGAAAATTTGTATATTTACAAGATATTATGAAATATACATATTCCAATATAACCTTTTATTTCACATTAATTATTCTTTGGAATTTCGGTATTCTTAATGCTCAAATGAGCAATTTGAAGTTTGAACGATATGATGCGAAGCAAGGACTTTCTTCGAATGAAATAGAAAATATGATTCAGGACTCCGATGGTTATATTTGGATTGCTACCGACAATGGACTCAACAGATACGATGGATTTGAATTTCAAAATTTTTTATATGATTCAAGTGATAGTTGCTCGATATCCAAAGGAGAAATCTTTGGAATAACAGAAAAAGGAAATTATATATGGATGGGATCCACTATCGGTATATTAAACAAATATAACAAAATAACCGGATGCTTTAACAGATATAAAATATATAACAAAGATAAACTTTGGGATCATTCTATTTGGGACATTGTAGCTGATGGGGATTCAGTTCTTTGGCTTGCAACCGAAAGAGGATTGGTAAAATTTGATGTTAAAAATGAAAAATCATTTGTTTTTGAATCTAATTTGGGAAATGTAAATAGAATTTCCATTAGGCAAAATGTTATGTACAATATTCATCAGGATATTAACAATCCCAATAAATTATTTATAGGAACAAGAGCCGGAGTCTTGATTTTTGATAAAAACACGCTTCGATTTTCAAGGTTTGAAACCCTGCCTTTTCAAAAAGTTATAACGGATATTTATCAGGAAAACAAAAATTCGATATGGTTTTCCGTTGAAGATTACGGAATAGTGAAAATCGATAGAAGAAGCAAAAATCTTAGTATTTATAATCCGACTAACAAAAATCCTGCAACAAATTTCATTAGAAAAAAAAGTAACGATGAGTATTGGGTAGGATTTTTTGATAATGGACTTGCTATTTTTAATGATAAAACTAAGGAGTTTACTTTTTTGAGAGATTTACCTACAGATATATTAAATTCTCCCATTACTAATTGTAGGTCATACTTAAAGACAAAAGACGATGCTTATTGTTTTGGAACAAATGACGGTCTTTATATATCTAAAAAGAGAAGTCGTTTATTCAGACATTATATTTTTGATAAGCATAAAACCAAGAGGCCTGTTTTTTATTTTACCCAGGATATAATAGAATATGGAGATAATTCTTATTTAGTATCCAATACTTATCAATTACCGGTTATTGTTGATAAAAAAACAGGAAAAATCATTGATACTTTATCTTTTTCAAAAAATATCCATCCGGAATTTAAGAAATTAGTAAAAGACAATAAAAACAGAATATGGATTACTTCCGATCAGGGATTTTACCTCATTGATACAAAAAAAAATAAAATTAAAGCTCCGAAAATAGAAACAAATATTGATATTTCAAAATACTCAGTCTCAGATGTAGTCAATTCTGAACATAATGCTTTGTTTTTTATTTCAAACGGCAATAGCTTATGGAAATTGGATACAGGGAAAGATTCATTGATTTCTTTTGATGATTTTTTAAAAAAAACAGGCATTATTAATATTGTAGATTTGGATTTTATAAACCAAAATGAATTACTTATTGTAGCATATCCTGTCTCTTTGAAATATTTTATTGGCCAAAATAAATTTGAAAAAATAGGAGGTGATAAAAAAGCAAATATATTAAAACACGAGTGGATAAATTGTGGTATTGCAAATGGAAATGATATATTATTCGGATATGGAAGAAAAGGCATTAATATTTGGAATGAAAAGACAAATTCTATTTCAATTTTAAACAAAGAGTCGGGATTGGGAAGCAATGTGATCTATCAATTTGAAAAAGATAAAAACGGTAATATTTGGGTTGAAACCAACAATGGATTAAAGGTTTTGTCTCCCGAAAATTATAAATTGATAAATAGATTTGATCAAGAAGATGGATTGATAAGAAATAATTTGGGCAGATATTGGGGAAGTACGTTCAAATTATTACCAAGTGGCAATATGCTTATAGGCGGACATGGTTTTTTTACTATAATAAATCCGGATTCCCTTTTAAAAACAAGATTGGTGTCAGACAAAATTGAATTTGAAAGTTTATTGATAAACGGCAAAGAAAAACGCTTTGATAAAACCCTGAACAGGAAAACTCATATCTCCATTCCATACAAGGAAAATTCATTTAAAATAAAATTTGCAAACTTGGATTTTGATAAAAAAAGCCGACAAAAATATAAATACAGATTATTGGGTTATGAAGACAATTGGTTTTTCACAACTAACAACAATATTACATTTAATAAAATTCCTCCGGGTGATTATAAATTGCAATTGACATTAAATTCAAGTAAAAGCATCAAATCTTTGGGCATCAAGATTATACCGGAATGGTGGCAAACTATTTGGTTCAAAATATTTGTTGTTTTATCAATATTAGGACTGATTTATTATCTGTATCAAAAAAGGATAGCTTATATCAGGGAAAAAGAATCAATAAAAACAAAATTCAATAAAAAACTGCTTGAATCTGAAGCTCAATTACTGCAATCTCAGATGAATTCCCATTTTTTGTTCAATACCTTGAATTCGATAAAAAATTATATTGTAAAAAATAAAACACGCTTAGCAGTATCTTATCTCAATAACTTTGCTATTTTAATACGTAAAGTGCTTAACAACTCCGAGCATAAATTTATAAGTCTGAAAGAGGAATTGGAAACAATTAGATTATACCTAAGTCTGGAATCATTAAGGTTTGAAGACAGGTTTGTTTATAACTTTGATGTAGATGAAAGTATTGATCCTGAAAATACTCAGGTTCCTCCGCTTTTGCTTCAACCCTTTGTTGAAAATGCAATTTGGCACGGATTGCTGCAAAAAGAAGGCAAAGGGGAAATATTGATAATTGTTAAGAAAAACGATAATAAAATACAATATATTATTACCGATAACGGTATTGGAAGAGAGATGGCAAAATCCATCAAAAGTAAATCGGCTTTAAATAAGAAAAATTTTGGTCTAAAATTGAGTGAGAAAAGATTGGAATCTTTGAAAAAAATATATGGTCTGAATATTAGTTTTGAAATAATTGATTTGTATGATGACGGTATTGCCAAAGGGACAAAAGTTGTCGTTAGTTTTGAAATAAAATAAGATGGAAAAAATAAAAGTAATAATCATAGATGACGAAAAAAACAGCATTGAAGCTTTGCATTATGAATTGGAAGAATTCAAAGATGAAGTGATTATAATTGATGAATGTTTGTCGGGAAAGGAAGGTTTGGATTCTATCAACAAAAATAATCCCGATTTGATTTTCCTTGATATTGAGATGCCCGGGATGAACGGATTTGAGATGTTGGAAAAATTGGAAAAAGTCGATTTTGATGTTGTTTTTACTACTGCTTATGACCAATTTGCAATTAAAGCTTTCAAAATAAGTGCTATGGATTATCTCCTCAAACCGGTTAATCATTCCGATTTGAAGAAAATAATAGATAAAGAAAAAAAAAGATTGAGAGAACCTGTAATACAAAAGCAATTGGAAATGCTTTTTGAAGTAATGAAAGACAAAAATCCCGATTTTCCGATTATAGCATTACCGACTATGGAAACCCTGGAGTTCGTGGAAATAAAAAACATCCTGAATTGTGTTTCTGACAGCAATTATACTTATATCTATACTGTTGATGGCGATAGATTTTATGTTTCCAAAACCCTTAAAGAAATCGAAGATATGCTTAAAGGACACAACTTTGTCAGAGTTCATCACTCACATATTGTCAATATACTCCATGTCAAAAGATATATCAAAGGTAGAGGAGGCGAACTGGTACTTAAAAACGGAGAAGTAATACCGGTATCCCGAAATAAAAAGGAGGATTTGATGAAACTGTTTTAAGCGATCTGTTTGCGCTTGATAATTATAAAATTTATTTGAGCATCCAAGGCATTAAAAACTTTAAGCAAAGTAGCTATCGTAATATTTTCAGCATTGTTTTCTATTTTAGATATATGAGCTCTTTTAACTCCTATTAAGTTTGCTAATTCTTCTTGTGTTAAATTATTTTCCTTTCTAAGCTTTTTAATTTCTTCTCTTAAAAGCTCCATTTTCAATTCTTGTTCAAAGTTATCTCGCTTTGGGGTGCCTTTAG
>JALVEG010000170.1 GCA_027031145.1 Saprospiraceae bacterium
ATAATAACCGTTGTACCATTGTTTTATTTTGTCCATATTAGCACCTTGCAAATGTTCATTAAATACAGTCAATAAGTCGTTGTGTGTATAACCACAAATTGTCGCAAAATTTTCATCCAAAGTGATATCTTCAAGATTATTCAGTCCGCTAAACAGATTCATTTTGGAAAATTTGCTTACTCCGGTAATAAAAACGAATTGGATATAAGCATCATTGTCTTTTATCACGCCGTAAAAGTCTTTCATAGCATCCCGCATCTGTCGAGCCACATCATTGTCGGTAATATTATCAAGGATCGGTTTATCGTATTCATCGATGAGTATTACTACTTTTTGATTGTATTTTTTATATGATTCTTTTATTAAATATTTAAAACAATCTTTAACAATTAGAGATTTTTTACAATTAACCTCCAAATTTTCTTCCACATCCTCTAAAATACTTTTAAGATGATGTTGTAATTCTTCAATTGTTTTTATTACACCTGACCCCAAACTTATTCTCAACACCGGATACTTCACCTCCCAATCCCATTTATCATAAATATACAATCCCTTGAAAAGTTCCTTATTCCCTTCAAAAATCTCTTTGAGTGTATCTAAAAATAAGCTTTTGCCAAATCTTCTTGGGCGGGAGAGGAAGTAATATTTACCTTTATCAATAAGGTTAAATGCTATCTCTGTTTTGTCAACATAAACATAACCTTCTGTTATTATTTCAGAAAATGTTTGTATTCCTATTGGTAGCTTTTTCATAGAGGTTGCTTTTGAAATGCTAAGATACGAAAAAAAACTTATTTACATAAAAGAGGTGTATTTCATTTTTTGTGAATTATACTTGTATTTTTATGGATATAAAAACAAGAAAATTATTGATTTTTAAGTTTTTTTTAAAAAAAATCAAAAAAACATATTAAAAATTTGTTTAATATGTAATTTTGTTATAGCTTTGCGTTTATGAAATGGAGTATCTGTGTTGAAGGTGCTTGATTTTGTCTAAATACCAACCTGTTAGAGACAAGTGCTCTGCGCAAGAAATAAATGAATATAGTAGACAAAAGTTATTTTTTGCGCAGTGCACGAATGTTGATTTCTTGAGTTAAGTGATAAATATAAAAAAATCAAGAGGAAGTATTGATTGTTTTATTCTGATAAATTTGAATAAAAATATTATTCAAGTTAAAACTGTAAGGCTTTAATTATAAATAAGAGAAGTGATATTACTAATTGTTTTTAATAAATATTAATGACTGTTAGACTATTACTGTGTAATAAAAATAATTTTTTAATAAATTTAATAAAATGAGAAAAATATACTCTTTACTAACAATTGTTACTGTTATAATTTTAACAGCTACAGCAATAAAAGCTCAAATTAGCGGAACTGTTTTCCGGGATGTTCCTGTTGATGGATCCAACTTGAATACTTATGGTGTGCATGATGCTAATGAAGGTGGAGTTTCAGGAGTAACTGTTACAATATTTCCCGGAGCCATATCTACGATAACTGCATCAGATGGTTCGTTTTCTTTTTCTTCAGCTCAGGTTTCCGGCGGAACTAATGTTCGTATTGAATTCAGCGGTTATCCATCATATTTAAAACCGAGCAAAGTTGCAGGTAATAATCAAACATCTGTTCAATTTGCAACTGCACCTGCAAATAATATTGAATTTGGTTTATTCGATCCGGGAGAATATACGGATGATGCAAATCCTGTTGTAGTTACACCTATGTATATTTCAGGTGATCCGTTAGCAGGTGGTAGTGCAGGGGCACAAAACAATTTTGTGGGTAGTCATTATTATACTACAGGACAACAGACAGATAATACATTTGCTGCACAAAACAGCCAAATTGGTTCATTATGGGGTGTGGGATATGATAAAATTAACAAAAGAGTTTTTTCCGGTGCAGTAGCAAGAAGGCATTGTGGATTTGGACCTGAAGGGCCTGCGGGAATATATATATTTGATTATAGCAATCCTTCAAATCCTGCTTTGGTCACACAGTGGGATTTGAGCGGTTTATTACCAACCACAGCTGATCCCAGAGCTCCCGGAGAATTACCCTCTGGAGCAGGAGATGCAAGTCATGATCCTTCTATGTTCAATCAGGTTGGGAGAATGTCTTTTGGGGATATTGAAATTTCACCTGATGGTAAAACAATGTGGTTGATTAATCTTACAGATAAAGCTTTATATAAAATTGATATATCCAATTATCCTTCAACTCCGGTATCGGCAACAAAATATAATTCCGGTCTGGATCCAGGATGCTCAAATGGTGATTTTGTTCCATGGGGAATAGGTTTACTTGGAAATGATGTTTATGTTGGTGTGGTATGTACCGGAGAAACTTCCGGGAATCGAAGTGATTTGACTGCTAATGTAATGAAATTGACAAATGGGACGGGATCTTTCTCGTCAGTATTAAGTTTCCCGTTGGATTTTGATAAGGGGATTACTTGTTGTGATGCAAATGCAACAGGTTGGGATCCTCAAGGGATATGGCATACATGGATAGATCAATGGAGTGACTATACTACCAATAGACCCGGATACCCTCAACCAATATTATCCGATATAATTTGGGATGTAAACGGATCAATGGTTATTGGATTAATGGATAGAACAGCCTGGCAAACAGGATTGTATCAGTTTCAAACAGATCCAAATGATAATAATGTATATGAAGCGGATTCAGGTGGAGATATTTTAAGAGCATGCGGAGATCCAAATACCGGTTGGACTATTGAAAATAACGGAAGTTGCGGTGGTGTGACCACAGCAGGCGCAGGAACAAATCAAGGACCGGGAGGAGGAGAGTTTTATTATGACGATAATTTTATTCCTTATCATGGAGAAAATACCTTGGGGGCACTAACATCTTTGGCGGGGTCAGGGAATGTTGTAACAACGAATTTTGATCCATTTCAAACCTATTCGGGAGGCTTTTCCAGATTTAGTAGTACAACAGGAGGAGAACAGGGAAGATATGAGATTTATGATATTAATTTTCCCGGAACTCAGGGTAAATCTGCCGGATTGGGTGATATTGAAGCATTGACCACTCCTTCTCCAATAGAAATCGGTAATTTAGTCTGGGAAGATACAGATGGTGACGGAGTACAGGATCCCGGTGAGCCTGGAATATCAGGAGTGACAGTAGAATTACGACAAGGAGGGACTTTGATAGCAACAGCAACAACAGATGCAAATGGCAACTATATATTTAGCAGTGATCCAAACGGAACCACAACTGCCAGTCATAAGTATAACCTGACACAGTTAGTCCCGGAAATGGCATATACTCTGACAGTCCCAACCTCAACCGGAGGAAAGTCTTTGACTACTAAAGATTCGGGAGAAGGAGGAAATTCCGATCTAAATGATAGTGATGCAGATTCAGGTTCAGGGGTAATCAATATTTCAGCAGCAGATATTCCATACTCGGGAGCAAATAATCACAGTTTTGATATAGGATATGCTCCTCAGGCATGTTCTTTAACTTCTACCGGTAAAACAAATGAAACATGTAATAATAATGGAACCGGTAGCGATCCTGCGGATGATTATATCACCTTTAGTTTAAATCCGACTGGATCAAGTCTTGGAACCGGTTATACAGTGAGTGTAAATAACGGCGGCAATGTAAGTCCGTCAACCGGAAATTATGGAAGTGCAACATCATTCCAGCTTCAAAACGGCAGTGCCAACGGAACAACATATACAATAACGATAACGGATAATGCAGATGCCAATTGTACAATAACCACTACGGTACAGCAAAACAGTTGCAGCAATAGCTGTAATCTTACTTCAGCAGGCAAGACAGGTGAGACCTGCAATGATAACGGCACGGCATCAGATGAGACAGATGATTATATCACATTTAGCTTAAATCCGACAGGAAGTAATCTTGGAACCGGTTATACAGTGAGTGTAAATAACGGCGGCAATGTAAGTCCGTCAACCGGAAATTATGGAAGTGCAACATCATTCCAGCTTCAAAACGGCAGTGCCAACGGAACAACATATACAATA
>JALVEG010000171.1 GCA_027031145.1 Saprospiraceae bacterium
ACTCTTTTTTTGATGGGTGAAAGAAGTACGCTAAAGCGCACTATTCAAACTCGCCGGTATCTACATTACCCCCTAACTGAAGTTAGGGGCTATTCTTATGCTCCGGTAAATAATTTCAAGGTATCGATTCATAGGAATAGCCCCCAAATTTATTTGGGGGGATAATGTGTAACACGCCATTTTTGTCAAGTGCGCTTTAGCGTACTTTTTTCTTTATGCTTTTGACTTAATATCTTTTTCACCGGAATAGCTTACCAGATAAACCCCTATAAAAATCAGGATAGCAGAAATGATCTTTAAGGCGGAAAGGCTGTCTTTCCCAATCATCAAAGCAACGATAGTAGCCAAAACAGGTTGCAGGTAAACATATACACCGACAACAGAAGGATTTACTCTTTTTAAAGCAATTATGTTGAATAAGTATGCTAAAAATGTCGTAAATATTAAAACATAGAAAAAAGAAAGCCATACTTCGGTATCAAATAATTGCCAATTGGCATTTAAAGCCCCTTTCAGGCCAAAAGGAGTGATGAAGATCATACCGAAAAAAAACATCCATTTAGTAATGGTTACGGGATTGTATTTTTTCAATAGTGGTTTGACTTTAACCAAATATAATGCATATGATACCGAATTCAAAAATACAAGGATGTCTCCTTTCATATTGGTATAACTGAATTGAATATCGCCTTTATTAAGAATGATCAACAAGACTCCTGCAAAAGCTGTTGAAACTCCAATGACTTTCCTTGTATTAATTTTTTCTTTCAATAATATGGCAGAAAAAATAAACACTAAAATCGGTACCATAGTCAATAATAAAGCTGCATTTATCGGTACGGTATGCTTTAATCCGATTATAAAAAAGCTTTGATTTATTATTATACCGAATAATGATACAAAAAGAATTTTTGGGATATCTTTTTTTTCGACTTTTTCTTTTATAAATAATATATGGAAGACAAAAAAGATTATGAATGCGGTCAAAACACGAAACAGCACCAATCCCATTGGTGAAATATAGTCTCCGTCAAGCACAATTTTGGCAATGGAATAATTTGCTCCATAGATCAAAGCTGCTCCCAATAGAAAAATATGTGCTATCCAATTTCTTTTCAAATCTACTCTGTATTTAAGTAAAGAAAAAAAAAGTTGCGGAATTATTTATCTTTGTTTACCCCTTTTACGAAAGGAACAAAACTGAATTTCCCGTGTTTTTCTATTTGAACATTGTCATCGTCTAACCTTATCAATTTTACCATATCCTTAATATCTCCACTACCATAAGGAATAACCATAATACCTCCCGGTTTTAATTGTTTGACCAGTTCTTGTGGAATTTCAGAAGCTCCTGCTGTAACTATGATCTTGTCAAAAGGAGCATATATTGGAAGTCCCAGATAACCGTCTCCGTGGAAAGTCCTGATTGTCCCGAAACCTATATCTTCAAGGAATTTTGTGGTTTTATAAAACAATTTTTCTTGTCTTTCTATAGTGTAAACCTTGGCTCCGAGATAACTCAAAACTGCAGCCTGATATCCTGATCCGGTACCTATTTCCAGAACTTTATCCTTGGGTTGTATTTCTAAAAGCTCAGTTTGAAAAGCAACAGTGTAAGGTTGTGAAATAGTTTGCCCTGCTTCTATTGGGAAGGCAGTATCTTTGTAAGCCCATTCGGCAAATTCAGGATCAATAAAATAATGCCTGGGAATATTTTCTATCGCTTCCAATATTCTTTCGTCTTTAATTCCTTTTGACCTGACTGTTTCCACCAATTTTTTTCTCAATCCTTTAAGTCTGTAGTTGTCGGTATATTTCATTTAGTTAAATAGCTTTTATTCTATGATATAAATTATCAAGATACAAAGATATATAAAAAAATAGTTTTGATGTTATTTTGACTGCTTAGAGCCTTTGTGTCTATATTGGTTTGTTTAGACACTAAGGCTCAAAGAGCACAAAGGTACACAAAGATAAATATATAGAAAAAACTAAACTCTATATTAAAATCGGGCATTACCAGGATATCTTGGAAAAGCGATTACATCCCTGATGTTTCCCATTCCTGTAACGAATTGCACTAGTCTCTCAAAACCAAGTCCAAACCCTGCATGTTCTGCAGATCCGAATCTTCGTGTGTCAAGATACCATTGCATTTCATCTGCCGGAACACCCATTTTATTCATCCGTTCCAACAAGACGTCATATCTTTCTTCTCTTTGGGACCCGCCGACTATCTCACCGATCCCGGGAAATAAGATATCCATCGCCCTCACTGTATTGTTATCATCATTAACCTTCATATAGAAAGCCTTGATATCTTTAGGGTAGTCAGTTAAGATAACCGGCTTTTTAAAATGTTTTTCAACTAAATATCTTTCATGTTCGGATTGCAGATCAGCACCCCATTTTTCGATCACATATTTGAATTTTTTCTTTTTGTTGGGTTTAGATCTCAATAAAATCTCAATAGCTTCAGTATATGTCAATCTTTCAAAATCATTTTCAAGTACAAACTTCAACTTTTCGATCAAAGGCATATCGGATCTTTCATTTTGAGGTTTTTGCTTTTCTTCCTGAATCAATCTTTGTTCCAAAAACCTAAGATCTTCAATGTTATTTTCCAATACATAATTTATAACGTATTTAAGCAGTTCTTCAGCCAGATCCATATCATCATTGATATCGGCAAATGCTATTTCTGGTTCGATCATCCAAAATTCGGCTAAATGTCTTGATGTATTTGAGTTCTCAGCTCTGAATGTAGGACCAAAAGTATAAACTTTGCTAAAAGCCATTGCTCCCAATTCAGCTTCAAGTTGTCCGGAAACAGTAAGATTTGTAGGTTTTTCAAAAAAATCTTGCTTGTAATCGATATGTCCTTCCTCATTTTTAGGAGGATTTTCCAGATCAAGAGTCGTAACTTTGAACATTTCTCCGGCACCTTCAGCATCAGAACCAGTGATAATAGGAGTATGCATATATACGAAATCCCTTTCATTAAAAAATTTATGAATAGCAAAAGATAAAGAATTCCTGACTCTGAAAACAGCACCGAAAGTATTTGTTCTAAATCTTAAATGAGCGATTTCCCTCAAAAACTCCAAAGAATGTCTCTTTGGTTGCAAAGGATATTTTTCCGGATCAGAATCACCGTATATCTCTACTTTATTGGCTTTTATTTCAACTGTTTGGCCTTTTCCAAGAGATTCTACCAATTCCCCTTCAACACCAATTGCAGTTCCCGGATTTATTCTTTTTAAAAACGAATCCTCATAATCATTAAAATCAATTACTATTTGCAGGTTATTAATAGTACTTCCATCATTTAATGCTATAAATTGATTATTTCTAAAAGTCCGGACCCAACCATTTATATTTACTGTTTCTCCTTTTTTATTTCCGGTCAAAAGTTCTTTTATTGAGTTAGTATTTGTCATTTTTTCTTTTTTGGATGCAAAAATAAACTTTTTTGTTCTATAATTAAATACTTTAATAAGAATTTGGATAATCAGGCAACTTATTGATAAAAAGTTTTGTTAAATGTAACCGGGATAAATGTATGAAAATTTAGTAGTGTTAAATTATTTTGATAAAATAAAAGCTTAAATAGTTGATATTTAGTGTTTTTTTATCTTTTAATAAAATAAATCAAAAATTTAATGCGTGATTATGTACTTTGGTACAATATTTTCAGTGTAAGATAAGGTAAGGAAATATTTGTTTTAAATAGTATTTCCAATTAATAATTTAAGAATTCCATTAATTGATGTTTTATAAAGTTATAATACAAGGCAAATTTTACTTTTTAAACAGTAATAGTTATGATAAGCTTGTAGGCGTTATCAATAAAAAGAATGCTGTATATTATAAAAATGATATTGTTTTTAAAGAATTGGAGTTTTTAGATGATGAAAATTTTATGGTAAATATTCCACGGCATGTTGGAAAATATACTGATAAAGTTTGGAAAAATACTATTAATCTATTTGAAAGTTGCGCCCAGTTTGCTGTTTCCGGCAGGGTCTTGATGTGGAAAGTAGAAGAAGGAAAGGTTTTGGATTTCAAAGAGATTGAACCGACAGGAGACAGATCGGCCGTTCTTAATTTCAGAAGGGGTAAAGAATATATCAATGTTGAAGGTAAGGAAAAGGAAGCGCATGATGCACTGAGTATGTCCATAGAAAAGTGCAATAAAAATGCATTAGCTTATGAAAGAAGAGCTGTTGTTAATATAATGCTTAAGAATTATAAGGAAGCAAAAGAGGATTTTCAAAAATCTTTGAATTTGGACAACAGTATTTCTGAAGCTCATTTGGGTTTAGCTAAGATATTGATGTATGAAAACGATTTGGATGAAGCTCTCAAACATTTGAATTTTGCGTTAAAAACATCAGTTGCATTACAATCTTTGCATTGGCAATCACGAAGAGCAAAAGCAAATATTCATATAATTTATGAGGAATGGGACAAAGCTGAATTTGAATTGAAACTATTAATTTCAAGAAAATTTGAACCTTCTAATCCAAATTTTGCCTGGAGAAAAGAAGATCTATTTAATTATGGAATAGTGAAGTATAATCAATATGACTTTAATGCAGCGTTGGAGTTATTTGAGAAATCAATGGAAATAAAAGATGGTAAAGAAAAAATTCCTGAAAAAGATAAGTATTTTTATTTAGGCATGGCAAAAAAGAATTCGGGTAAAAGCGGTTATATTCATGATCTAAAACGCGCTGCAGAATTGGGCAATGAAGATGCCGAATACATGCTTGATGATATTTTATAATAATTGTATTTAGTGAAAATTTATTCCTTTCAAAATGGAGCAACATAAAAAAGCATTCCTGTTTTTACATTTGTCCGTTTTCCTGTTTGGATTCACTGCAATATTAGGAGATATTATTGATCTGAATTTCCCGTCAATCGTATGGTGGCGATCTTTGATGACTTCTATGATTTTGGTTTTTATGGTTAAGATCAGTACTTTTTTGAAAGTATTCTCTCTAAAAACTATTGCAAAACATACATTTATTGGATTTATTCTGGCTATACACTGGTTATTTTTTTATGGTTCGATCAAAATATCAAATCCTACAATGGCATTGATAGCATTATCAAGTTCAGCTTTGATCACGGCATTATTGGAACCGTTGCTTATAAGAAAAGCCAAATTCAGACTTGTAGATGTAATCTTGGGAATTCTTGTGATTCCGGGATTTATTATGATCTTTTATAATTCTGATCAGTTGCAACAAAAGGGATTATGGATTGGTATAGGGGCTGCTATCTTAGGGGCAATATTTTCTATTTTAAATAAAAAATGGCTTGTGACAGGGCAGGAGTTGAAGATGACATATATTCAATTAACATCTGTAGTGATTACAATATCTTTGTTTTTCTTGATTTTTTCAGGAATATTTGATCTAAAATATCAAATTCCACATGGAATAGACTGGTTCTACATGTTTGTTTTTGCTTTGTTCTGCACTGTTATTGCATATTATTTGTATCTCAAGGCATTTAATCATATTAGCGCTTTTGATGTCAGTCTGGCTTTCAATATGGAACCGATATATGGAATTATTATGGCTGCTTTGTTGCTAAAGGATTATAGGGAGGTTTCGGCAATGGTTTATTTAGGGATGTTATTTATAATTTCTTTGGTGTTTTTAGATACTTATGTTAAATTCAGGAAAAATAAATTTAAAAATGAACCGGATTCGATTGATATTATCTGAAAAATAAACAAAGAACAAATGAACTTTACTAATATAAAAATAGAAGAATATATTTTATCCAATTCAATGAAAATACCGGAATATTTGATAGAATTGGAAAGGGAAACCAATCTCACTACATTGATGCCCCAAATGTTGTCAGGAAGACTTCAGGGACGTTTACTGAGTTTTATAAGTAAACTGATCAGTCCTGAAAATATACTCGAAATAGGAACATTCACCGGTTATTCTGCATTGTGTCTTGCTGAAGGGTTGAGCAGTACGGGGAAATTAACTACTATTGAGTATGATCTTGAAATGAAGGATATCATTGAAAGATATATTAAGAAAAGCGGATTGGCAGATAAAATAGAAGTGATATATAGTGATGCAAGAAATGCCATTGATGACCTGGATAAAACTTATGATTTGGTATTTCTCGATGCCTTCAAAGAAGATTATATCCTTTATTATGATAAAATACTTCCCAAACTAAATTCAGGTGCATTGATCATAGCGGACAATGTATTGTGGAGTGGTAAAGTAATAACAGACCCGGAGGATAAAACAGCAAATGCGATCATTGAATTCAATAAATATGTGAATAGGGATCACCGAACGGAAAATATGATTTTGCCAATAAGAGACGGTCTGATGTTTATTAGGAAAGTGTGAGAAGGTAAATAAAGTCAACAGGATATATTGTTTAGAAACCGGTATAGGGTGTAATTCTGATGATGTAATGCAAATTATCGGTTAAGATGGTGTCTTTGACCAAAGCACCATCCCAAATGGATTTTATGGAATTATTGATTTCAATCTTTTTATTGTATAGAATCAAATGTTCTATATGATAATTTGGATTTATTTTTTCTCTTTCATTTATATATAATTTAAAAGATATATTACCAAAAAACTTATTAATTGATTCTGTATTTTTGCTTCCACATAATGAAACAAATTTCACAATATTATCATAATCAAAAGTGTTTTTATAATAATTGACACTATCTATCAAAAATGGCGGAAAATATTGACTTATATATTTTTGTTTATAAATATTGAAAATATAACAATTATTGAAAGTATGACAATTATTATTTCCTTTATTATTTGTTAAATTTGATTCTTTTTTCAATATATTTCGTTCGGAACTTACCAAAGTGTCAGCATTTCTAATTAGAAACATAGAGAGTTTTTTGATATCATCAGCTCTGTCAAATACTTCTTTATTAAACTTTTCTTTTACAAATGCTTCTCTTGTATCCTTTAATATTTCGCTTTCATCTAAAGACAAACCATTGGCAAGAAATATATAAAAAGCAATAATAATTATTATACCCGATAATATTCCAACAGAAATAGTCAATATTAAAACTTTTAAATTACTCAATGCAATATTTTTTTTGTAGATTTTTAAAAATGTGCTTTATTTTTTATCATCAATTCCGAAAACAGTCATTAATAAGAAATCAAGACTTTTACTGTAATCCAACTCTTCGTATTCCAGACCAAGCTTTTTAATGTTTGAATAATAATCATTTATTCTCAGATAATAATTTTTTTCCAGTTGAATAGAAGTTGCTTTTTGTCCAATTTTTTCGATTAAAAACCACTTTTCCATTAAACGGGCAGTTCTTCCATTTCCATCCTGGAATGGATGAATTTTTACAAACACCAGATGTATCAAAGAAGCGTAATAAAATATTTCAAATGGATTTAACTCCTTTTTTATCAAAAGTTCAATGTCTCTGAATAATTTTTCCAATTCGCTTTTTACTATTTCCGGTTTTGCTGCAACATATTCAATTTTATCATCGCTATTAATTACGAACATTGGATTTGTACGTATAAGTCCTTGTTGACTTTTAGGAAGTAATTTTGAGCTTAAAATTGAGTATGCTTTTTGTACATTTTTTAGATTTAATTTATGGTTGTCTATAAAATCGTAAGCAGCATACAAATCATCAGCTTTTCTTGTGTAATCCGGTTTGAATTTGATATTTAAAAATTTATGTTTGAAGTAACTGTCAAAATCTATGTCTTCTCCTTCTATTTTTGAAGAATATACAGAGGAAACAGATTTATAAAATTGAAAGTAATCTACTTGCATTTCAACTTTTTTCAAGTTATCTAATTTATCCAAAGGAGATTCTTTTACAGAGTCAGTGTAAGCTTTTATAAGTTGAGATGTAAGTATTTCAAGTTTCATATTTACCCTTTTCTACAAATATAGCTATTTTTTAATATCTTTATAATCTGCTCAATATTTTATCCGCCACCCTAAATGAATTGGCATAGATAGTCCAAGTGTATGTAACACTGCCACCTGTCGGCATAAAACTCCCATCTGTAACGTAGAGATTGTCCACTTCGTGGGATTTGCAATTTTTGTCCAAAACAGATGTTTGCGGATCATCTCCAAATCTGCATCCTCCGGCCTGAAGATTGGAAGGAGGAGCACCACTAATACCCGAATAAATATTTTTTGCACCCATCGTTTCAAGTACTTTTTCGCCTTGTGCAGCAAGAAATTTCCCAACTTTTATATCGTGGGGATGGTTACCAATACGTATTTTTGTTACCGGATCTCCCCATTTGTCTTTTACTTTGGGATCAAGAGATACAAAACAATTATCCGTAGGTAACCAGTCAACAAAAACTTCAAATTTTAGTTTTCTGACATTGGTAAAATAGCTTTTCAATTCCTTTTTGAAACTGCTGCCAAATTTTAAATTGCCATAATCATCCCATTTTTGGTTGATAGATTTTGTCATTGCATTGGCATGTTCAAACAGAAAATCCACGGTGCCTCCTTTTAGTTTCTCTCCGGTTTGAGGATCGGTATATTGATAATATTCATGCATTGTTCTGTTTACAAAAACTCCGGGTATTGATAATGCAAGAGCATCATCTTCAGAAAAATTGTCAAGATAAAATTCACCTCCACCTACTCCTCCGGCTGAGAAAATGAAATTTTTTCCTACTTGTCCTGCATTATTGGATAAGCCATTTGGAAATTCCTTATTCTTGCTCATCAGTAATAGTCTGGAAGTTTCACTTGCCTGTGCTGCTACAACAAAAATATCTGCTTCAACCGATTCTTTCTTGTTTTCTACATTATAAAACCATGCTTTTTTTATCTTTTTGTTTCCGTTTGTTTCCAGATGAAATACTTTTGCATTCGGAACAACGGTACAATTCCCTGTTTTTAATGCATCGTGAATGAGAGCCACTCTTGAACTGCCTTTTGCATCCGAAGCACAGCCGTAACTGCCACAATAATTGCTGTAAACACAAGCGTTTCTATCATCTTTAGGTTTTGACAAAATAGCTCTTGGCATAGGGATAATATCGATATTCAACTTTTTAGCAGCAGCATCAATCCAGTAGGAAACAATGTTTTCCGCCAAGGGAGGAAAGGGAAAATCAGGGGTGGAACGAGGTTCCAAATGCTTGTGTTTTACTACTTTACCCGACACTCCGACGATATTCTCCACTTTTGTATAATAGGGCTCCATTTCATCATAAGTAATAGGCCAATCCACTACATTGGCTCCTTCTATCTCCCCAAATTCGCTCAACAACCTGAAATCAACCGGTTTGAATCGTTGAAAATAACCACTCATGAAGTTGGATGAGCCGCCGATGCAATTTCCATTCCAGAAATCATTGCCTGTATCATAAGTATTTCTTCCTATCCACTCTCCATCGCTGTTTATGTCCTCCAAAACGTGCCTTTCGTCCATTAGATTGGGCGTGTAAACACTTCTTCTGACAGCAGTAACTTCATCTTTTGTAAAATCTTTTGTTCTGTACCACGGACCTTTTTCCAGTACTATCACAGAATACCCTGCTTTACTCAATTCGTAGATCACAGGTCCTGCACCTGCACCGCTACCGATTATACATATATCATATTTTTTTATAGATTTTGGCATATTTATTTTATATTGGTCAAAATGATTTTCTTTGAGTAGCTACCCGAATTGTAAAGATAATAGAAAAAAATAAACATATTAGCATTAATTATTTATTGATATACCTTATATTCGTAAAAAAGTAATTATGCCGGCAAATATCCATGATAAATTTTTTAAAACTTTACTATCGGATGATAGTAATGCTAAATTTTTTTTCAAAACATTCCTTCCGAAAGATTTAAGTAAAAAGATTGATTTAAAAACATTAAAACTTGTAAACAAGAGTTTTATTTCCGAAGAACTTAAGGAAACTTTTGCCGATGTGATATTTGAATGCAAAATGGGTAGCGATGAGAAATCAAAGTATATCAGTATTTTGCTTGAACATAAAAGCCAACCGTACAAATATACCGAATTGCAGGTGATGGGTTACATTATAAGTGCCTATAACGCACAAGTCAAAGCTGGAAAACCATTAAAGTTTATCTTGCCGGTAGTATTTTACCATGGTGGGCAAAATTGGAAGATGAAATCATTGAATGAATTGATTGAGGGGATATCAAAAGATTTTTTAGATTACATACCAACACTGAAAATTGTATTTATTGATTTGGGAAAGTTTTCAGACAAGCAATTGGTTGATATAGGAAATACATTTATGTCATCTGCACTGCTAACACAAAAATATAGCAATAACCCTCAAGAATTGATTAACAAAATTGATTTGATATTCGGGAATCTATTTCCTGATGCTAACAGGAACTTAATTGGATCTTTTTTTGTTTACTTTATTAGAATTGTAGAATTACCTGAAGAAAAATTTGTAGAATTGATTGAAAAAATTCCACCACCAATAAAAAATAAGATTATGACTACTTATGATTTTATAGCTGAAAAATATAAAAAACAAGGTATCGAACAAGGCTTCGAACAAGGTTTTGAACAAGGATCTGAAAAAACTATCGAGAAAAATGTGATAAGAATGTACGAAAAACAATTTGATATTTCACAAATAGCGGATATTTTGGATATATCAGAAGAGAAAGTTAGAGATATTTTGTCTAAACATGGTTTAATATGACATAATCCAACATATCAAATTTTTTTAACTATTTCCCCTTAATTATCCAGTATCTACTCAGGTGGTTTATTTTATTGATTATCTGAGAGTTGAAAGCATAATGATATTTTCTAAATTATCCTTTCCCTTTAAGGGAAATAACTTGCCCCGTGAAACCAACGAAGTGTTTAACAGAGGGAAAGGGTTCAAAATAGAAAGTTTTGGAAATATTATTATGCGAATACGATGTTTCAACGTATTATATTTCGCTTATACTAAATATTTGACCTGAGTAGTTACATTATCCATATTTATCAATTATCAAGAATATTTGGTTTTACAATTCCCCTAATGAATTTATAAAAATATTTTCTTTTTTTCTGTTTAATATTACGGGATATTTATTTTCGTTATCAGGTCGTGGTTGTCCGGGATTATGATTAACCCATTTCCATCCTATACCATCCGGATTAGAGCCATAAACAGGGTCGGCAAACATCGCTTCAATGATAATACTCAACATCTTAGATAGCCAACTTTCTCCCCATTCAAGATTTGATATTTTATTCAATAATCTGTATTTTTCTCTTTTGGATAGTTTTTCAAAGTGCTTTTGATAATCTTCCATTGCTGTTTCGTCAATCCAGTTCAAACCATTAATAGTATATTGATTTTCTTCAGGATCGATATTTTTATCATTTAGCATCCAAATAAGATATTCAAAAACCCGTATTTCTTGTATATTTGGTCCGTATTTGCCGTCAGGCCAAAGAAAATTCATAGTAAAAACAGCTATTCCTTTTTGTCTTTTTGTTAAAATGCCATCATCACCTGAAAAATTACAGGAATTCATCAACGGTAAATTAATAGCTATACCGGCACCGATTAACCCCGTTAGAAACTGGCGTCTGGAATGGGTACTTTTTATTATTAACTTTTTTGTTTTCATCAGAATGCTAAAATAAAAAAAAAAACGGGGATAATTCAATTTAACCCCGGATTATTATTTAATGGTATATATTTACGTAGATTGTGTTTAACAAGTTATTAATGTCTGCAACCTTTTCCTTTTTTCTTTGCTTTTTTCATCATTCCTTTACCGCATTTACCTTCTCCACATTTTCCCTCACCGCATTTATGCATGTTTTTAAGCTCAGATGCTTCGATGAATCCGTCTTTATTAGCATCCATTTTCTCAAACATTGCTTTATGGCCTGCTTCAAATTCTTCTTTTGACAGGAAGTCATTACCATCGGTATTGAATTTGTCAAACATTCCGCATTCGTCAGCAGTTATTTTACCATCTTTGTTTTTATCTTTATTTGGAAATTCACTATTAGCTGAAGCAGAGAATTCTTCAAATGAAACTTTTCCGTCACCATCAGTATCTTTGTCCATAAAACTATGTTTCATATTATCTGATTTGGCTCCTCCACATTTTCCACTACCACATTTTCCACTACCGCATTTACCTTTTCCGCACTTTCCCTCACCGCACTTTCCCTCACCGCATTTATGCATGTTTTTAAGTTCAGATGCTTCGATAAATCCGTCTTTATTAGCATCCATTTTCTCAAACATTGCTTTATGGCCTGCTTCAAATTCTTCTTTTGACAGGAAGTCATTACCATCGGTATTGAATTTGTCAAACATTCCGCATTCGTCAGCAGTTATTTTACCGTCTTTGTTTTTATCTTTTTTTGGAAATTCTTTATTAGCTGAAGCAGAGAATTCTTCAAATGAAACTTTTCCATCACCGTCGGTATCTTTGTCCATAAAACCTGGTTTTTTAGTATCGGATTTAGCACCTCCACATTTTCCTTCACCGCATTTTCCTGCACCACATTTTCCTTCACCGCATTTTCCTTCACCGCATTTTTTTGCATCTTTTGATTTAGCTGCTTTGGATTTTTTGCATCCACCACATTTTCCAAAATCATTGATAGATATTTGATACGTATTGGACTTAAAACTTGATTTTTTGATAATTTTATTTCCCTCTTCCTGGTTATTTGTAATATTTGTAGTAGCAAACATTATAGTTGCGCCAAATACTATAAAGGCCATTAAGAAAAATACTTTTTTAGTAGTCTTTAAATTCATGATTTTTTTAATTTTTGTTAAATAATGATATTTTAACGCTAAAATGCAGATTTATTTTCAGAAAAACCTAATTAATTATTTATATAGGTTTTAAATAACAAAAAGTGTCGTCAAAAAGACAAAAAAGGAGGTTAGATAATGATCAACCTCCTTAAAAGTTTAGATTAAAATCTTAACTATGCTAATGCTTCTTATTTACCACCTCCGCATTTGCCTGCACCGCATTTGCCATCACCACATTTGCCTTCACTTTTCTTTTCATTAGCTTTTGCTCCGTCACCACATTTTCCATCTCCGCATTTATTGAATGCTTTAGCTTCATCAGCGGTAACAAAACCATCGTGATTTTTATCTAATTTATTGAATACCATTGTATGTCCCTTAGCAAACTCCTCTTTGGATACGAAATCATCTCCATTTGTATTGAATTTGTCAAACATTCCGCATTCATCACTTGAAAGCTTTCCGTCATTATTTTTATCTTTATTAGGAAATTCTGTAGTTGCACTTGCAGAAAATTCTTCTAATGAAACTTTTCCGTCTCCGTTGGAGTCAGCATCCATAATACTATGTTTTTTGGATTCTGCTTTGTCGCCTCCGCATTTACCTGCGCCACATTTACCTTCACCGCATTTTCCGGCTCCGCATTTACTGTCTTTACTTGAAGATTTAACTGCTTTTGAACTTCCTCCACACTTGTCAGTGATATTCATTTTATAAGTAGATGAAGTATTGTTGAAATCTAAGTTTGCTGCTTTCTCTACTGCAATTCCATCATTTGCATTGAAATTATCTGCATTTTTGAAGCTGTACATTAATACTACACTAAATAATATTAAACTGAAAAATAATACTGATTT
>JALVEG010000172.1 GCA_027031145.1 Saprospiraceae bacterium
GATAGGAATATCCGGCAATACTTTTAGTTTCTCATTCTCCAGTTTTTCAACATCTGAAAACTCGATCACTTGCAATACATCACCCTCCAATTCACTAATATTTTCTTTTTCCATCAATCTGAGAGCCATATTAATTTTAGCTTTTTCGACCAAATCATAGACATATCTGGCATTTCCAAAAGATTTATCCCTTTCCCTGAAAGCTTTTACTATTATTTCGTCTAGTTTCTTTTTTGCCTCTTCTGTAAATATAACTTCCTTTTTCTTTGCTGCAATATCAGCAATAGCTGACAATTCCTGAGGCAAATAATCGGGAAAATTATAAAATAGTTTAAATCTGGATTTCAATCCGGGATTGGAATTAATAAAATATTCCATTTCTTTTGGATATCCTGCAGCAATAACAACCAGATCGCCATCTCCGTCTGACATCTCTTTGACTAAAATTTCAATGACTTCCCTACCAAAATCTTTACTGTCACTATTATCCCTTGAAAGCGAATATGCTTCATCGATAAACAAAACTCCTCCTTTTGCTTTTTCGATAGCTGCTTTTACTTTTGGCGCAGTTTGTCCGATATATTCACCGACCAGATCAACCCTGTCCACAGAATGAACATGCCCCTTGGAAATAATTCCCATTTTCTTATATATCATTCCCATCATCTCGGCAACTGTAGTTTTTCCTGTTCCGGGATTTCCCATAAACACCATATGAATATCAATTTCATCTTCTTCTTTGTACCCTTTCTCTTTTCTCAATTTGATAAACTGGATATATTTGGCGTGATCTTTAATTTGATTCTTAATTTCCTGAAGTCCTACTAATTCATCCAGTTTTTTCAACAGATCTTCAAGACCAGGTTCTTCCGCTTTTTCATCTTCTTTCAATATAGAAGGATAAATATCTTCCGGTAGAAATATATCAGGTTTGCCTTCGATAAATTCATTACTCACATCAAATCTTACAGTGGCAAACAACTCTTCAAAAATAACTATATCAACAAAATATTCTCCTTCGTACCAGGTACCAGGACTATCGGATCCCCAACCAAGATTGATCTCAAAAGTTTCATCTTCTTTTCTTACTTTAACAACCTTGGCGGCAACTCCTTTAAGATCTCTGCTTTCAGTATAGAAATACAAAAAGACTTCCAACCAGTAATCCTGTCCCACACCTGATAAATTGTCAAATGATAGATTTAAATAAATAAATCTGGTTTTTTTTATATCGAATTGGTTATAGTGCTTTTGAAATTCATTTTTCCCTTTATCGCCACCTTCACTCAATGTTATATTCTTCAGTTGTACGACTTCGCTTTTAATATCAACATAATCATCGGAAAAATCTTCAATATAAAAATTTTCAACACCAACTAATACATCATTTATTCTTGCTTCCCAGAAATATTCACCTTTTTTCCAAAACTGACCTTTTTTTATATTACCCCATCCTTCACGAAGACTAAAAATATTCTCTCTTTGAGGTATCAATTTCTCAAATTTAAGATCGCAAATCTTTTTATTGCTACCGGGTAATTTTTGATAGCAAACAATTTGAAATTTTGCATTCCAATCTTCTTCCAGGTATTTTAAATTATAAATAGAAAATTCAAAATATAAATAATCTACATCTTTGCCAAGAAATACTTTCCTATATTTCTTATTGGCGAAAGCAAGCCACTCCGTTGAAGTATATGTTTTTAATTCTTTAAATTTATATTTGTTCATTTATTTTTACGTTTAATAGTTTAAACAAAAACTTCCTCATATTAGTTCGATAATTTATATAAGAATTCAAAGGCTAAAGGCTAAAGGCTAAAGTTTATAGGCTAATATCCAAAACTTCAATCTCTCTATCTATATCAATCTCATTCAATCTACATCAATCTCATTCAATCTATATCAATCTCTATCAATCTACTACTCTAATCTAAATTAGATTTTGTTTAAATTCATTATTATTTTATATCATATATTGTTTTTATAATAAATAATCCTAACTTCGTATTATAATCGTCTTTTGTTGTTTTTCAAAAAGCAAATAAATGAGATATCCAACTAATATACTGCGAATTAAGTATTTTCGCAAATTTTTAAAACTATTGGTTAAATTTAAAAAAACCGAACATACCTTTATGATAGTGATGGCTCTCATAATAGGAATAATCGGTGGTTACGGAGCAATTTTATTCAGATATGCAATAAGATTTTTTCAATCTTTATCATTTGGATCATGGCATACCAATATTGAATACATTTCCGGATTGCCGTGGTATATTGTCTTGTTTGTACCGGCAATAGGAGGTTTAATAGTAGGACCTATCATTTATTTCTTTGCCAGAGAAGCTAAAGGACACGGAGTTCCTGAAGTAATGGAAGCTATAATACTTAAAGGAGGTGCAATAAGACCCAGAGTAGTATTAGCAAAGATTATTGCATCAGCTGTTTCCATCGGCACAGGCGGTTCAGTAGGAAGGGAAGGCCCTATTGTTCAGATTGGATCAGCTGCAGGTTCGTCTATAGGGCAGATAATACATGTCAGGGGTTCACAGCTTCGAACTTTGGTAGCGTGCGGGGCTGCGGCAGGTATAGCCGGAACTTTTAATGCCCCAATTGCCGGAGCTATTTTCTCACTGGAGATATTACTGGGAGATTTTGCTATTACTCAATTTAGCCCTATTGTGATTGCATCTGTCACTTCTACGGTAGTTTCCCGGTATTACTTAGGCAACTACCCTGCTTTTATCATTCCAAAATATGAATTAACAAGTATATATGAATTTATCCCTTATTCTATATTGGGAGTTTTAGCTGCTATTGTTGCGGTTACATTTATCAAAGTTTTATATAAAAGCGAAGATATTTTTGATTCAATATCTATTCCCGAATGGATAAAACCTGCCATCGGAGGATTGATAATTGGTGCCGTTGGTTTGTTTTTCCCTCATATATTCGGAGTAGGATATGAGACTATGGATATGGCTTTGGCAGGAAAACTTTCCTGGTCATTTCTGTTGATGTTGATATTTTTGAAGCTGTTTGCAACTTCAATAACAATTGGTTCCGGTGGTTCCGGAGGTATTTTTGCCCCATCTCTATTTCTGGGAGCTAGTTTGGGGGGATTTGTAGGTACATTGACAAATATGTGGTTTCCATCTATTGCCGGCAGCCCGGGAGCTTATACACTTGTGGGAATGGGCGCAGTAGCTGCGGCAACGATGCATGCTCCTATGACTTCCATTTTGATACTATTTGAATTGACAAATGACTACCGAATAATTCTGCCTCTGATGACTGCTATTATTTTGAGCGTTTTGATAAAAATGCAATTGAAGAAGGAATCAATCTATTCTTTAAAGTTATTGCGAAAGGGTTTGCAATTGAAGAAGGAATATGAACCTAATGTATTGAGCAGCATAAAAATAAAGAAATTATATAAAACAAATACTCCAAAAATATTATATAATACATCTTTTGAAAAACTGGTAGATATTACAAAGGAAAATATACATTTGAATTATTTTGTTGTGGATGAAAATGATTCCCTTTTAGGAATACTTTCTCCATTTAAAATAAGGCAAATGGCTAAAAACCCTTCAGATAAAGACAAAGATATTACCGCTAAAGACCTTATAATAGAAGATAAAATATATTTCACTCCGGAAGATACTTTGGATATGGTCGGATTGATTTTGAATGATTTGATACTTGATGA
Organism: Saprospiraceae bacterium; assembly: GCA_027031145.1. Lineage (GTDB taxonomy): Bacteria > Bacteroidota > Bacteroidia > Chitinophagales > Saprospiraceae > JADJGA01. The sequence continues at coordinate 3,719 of JALVEG010000172.1, forward strand.
AATACCAATTGTCAACAATGAAGAAGAAAGAAAATTAATAGGTTATATATCAAAAACGGAAATCATCCACGCATATAACAGGGAAATAATGAAAAGGGATATGTTGAAATCGGTTTCAGGATATATCGGATCTGCAACAAAATTCAAAAAATTAAAGCTTAATGATGGAGAGGTTCTTTGTGAAGTTGAAGTTCCCGGTGATTTCATAGGTAAAAATCTTAGCAATTTAGATATAAGACAAAAATACGGAATAGAAGTTATATTGATTAAACAAAATTTTGA
>JALVEG010000173.1 GCA_027031145.1 Saprospiraceae bacterium
AGCGTACGATTGCGAATCGCCTTCGCCAAGGCTTCGGGTATCTGCGCTAAAGCTTTAGCGGCAGCGTACGATTGCGAATCGCCTTCGCCAAGGCTTCGGCGATTGCGATAGGGATGGTAGTGGAGCCGACATTAGGAGGCTGTCCCTGGCGACAGACGGGACGGAACCCACGAACAGCCCGGTGACGGCAGGGATGAAATTGAGCATTGCCCGTCAATCGCCCTAAAAAATAAAAAAAAACAATCCTTTAAAAACTCACTGACATTTTAAAATATCTCATTACCTTTGCAAAAATTTTCAATTGATGGGTAAAATAATCGCAATTACGAACCAAAAAGGTGGAGTAGGGAAAACGACTACGGCAATTAATCTTTCGGCGGCATTGGCTATATTGGATAAAAAAGTCTTGCTTATCGATGCAGATCCTCAATCCAATGCTACTGCAGGACTTGGAATAAAACAGGAGGATATCAAATACACTTTGTATGATGTTATGTCCGGAATAGCAAATGTTGATGATGCTATTTTGCCTACGGAAGTGCCGAATTTGGATATTTTGCCTTCGACGATAGACCTTGTGGGTGCAGAAGTGGAATTGGTCAATGAAAGCGAGAGGGAATATGTGATGAAGAAGTCGATTGGTCTTGCAAAAAAGGATTATGATTATATATTTATAGATTGTCTGCCTTCTTTGGGAATATTGACGGTAAATGCTTTGGTAGCAGCAGATTCGGTGATAATTCCTGTTCAGAGTGAGTATTATTCACTTGAAGGATTGGGAAAACTAAAAGATACAATAGCAGCGGTGAAGAAATCATATAATCCTGATCTGGAAATCGAAGGAATACTTATTACTATGTATGACAAAAGACTGAGACTGGCTCAAATGGTGGTGGATAGTGTACGGGACATAGTAACAGATCATATATTTGATACTATAATCAACCGGAATTCGAAAGTAAATGAGGCTCCGATGGTAGGGAAACCTGTTATTTTGTATGACGCAAGTGCTGTTGGTTCAAAAAATTATCTTAATTTAGCTTATGAAGTTTTGGTTTTGAATAATGACAATTTATAAATAAAAAAGTTTTAATTTAATAAAATGGCGAAAAAGGAAGATTTACGAAAAGGTTTGAACTCATTGCTCAAAGACATTGAGAAAAAGAGCAGTGTGGAAAAAAAGGATGTTGTCAAAAAATTGAGCAATACGGTTGCATTTGTCAGTATTGACAAGATCGAATTTAACCCTTTTCAACCGCGTAATCAATTCAATGAAACGGAACTTAATGAATTGGTAGAATCTATAAAATCTTTGGGGCTTATTCAACCTGTAACTGTCAGAAGTGTCGGAGGTGATAAATATCAATTGATCTCTGGAGAAAGAAGATTGAGGGCATCAAGGAAAGCGGGATTGAAAGAAATACCTGCTTATATTCGCATCGCTGACGATCAGGCAATGATAGAAATGGCATTGGTGGAAAATATCCAAAGATCCGATCTGAATCCAATGGAAATCGCTTTTGCTTACCAAAGACTTATAGATGAATGCAAACTGACTCACGATAAGGTGGCTGACAGGGTAGGGAAGAACAGGAGTACGGTTACCAATTACCTTAGAATATTGAAACTTCCGCCTACGATTCAAAGTGGTATCAAAGAAGAACTGATAAGTATGGGGCATGCCAGATCATTAGCCGGTATCGATGATTCTGTTTTGCAATTGAAATATTATAATGATATTTTAGAGCAGCATCTATCTGTAAGAGCTTTGGAAAAAAAGATCTCTACCCAAAATAAAAAAACTGAAACAATTGATGATCAACCGGAAAAAGTTGATCCGAAAGTTAAAGCTGTGGTTAACAAACTCAGGAATTTCTTTGATTCCAAAATCGAACTTAAAAGAAACAGTGCAGGAAAAGGACAGATCTCCATTAAGTTTAATTCCGATGATGAATTGAATGACATATTGGAAAAAATGGGGATAATTTGAATATTACAATATTGCATTTTTATCATTACGATATCCGAATTATTCGGCTGAATATCATATCCCGCAAAGTACCGCAAAGGTGACACGGAGTATCGCAAAGTAGGTTTTAACCACTTAGTCCACCAAGAATTCACTAAGTTTTGCACTAAGTTAAAATTTCTTAGTGGATTCTTAATGTAGACTTAAGTGGTCTTACTGGTTAACAATCCGAATCTGGCTAAATAATTATGACAAATTGGCTTATCGCTTGTTTGGTTTCTGTCATAATGTCTTTATTTTTAAGGTGGTATATATATTGATGTTATGTTTGATGAAAGATGTTCTTTAAAAAACTAAAAATCTCATCAAAAATGAAATCAAGTAAAATTGACAGGGAAAAATTGTTAGAACTCAATAAAACTTTCACTGATCTCAAGCTCAAATTGATCAATTATATCGGAAGGAGACTAAATAGTGGAATAGAAAACAAAATAATAAAGAAAGGTTTCTATTCTGTAGAGGGAGTTCTTGATGAAGTGTATCTGATGAGTTTTGATGAATTGGAAGAAAATCCCGAAAACTTTAATCCGAAAATTTCACTTTTCAAAAATACTATTGACAAATTAAATGAAATACTAAAATCAGCAAAGATCTTTAGTCATAATGTTCGTGTAGATAAATTACTGGAACAGGAATTGATGGGCATGAAAGAAAATTTCACGACTGATGCTGACGGAGATCTGATACCGGAAGAAGAACTAACGGATATATCATATCATCTTAAGGAAAATGATGAGAAGGTATTGTTGACAGATAACCAAACCAACAAGGATATCGGAGAGGATCTGGATGATTATGACAGTGCTTTATTGCAAAGTGAAAGATTTGAAAATATGGGTTCTCTTTCTAAAACAATTGTGGAATTATTTGTTTTTGGAAATCTTACTACCCGGGAAATAGCTGATGTTCTTGATATAAATATAGATGATATACAATTTATTTTAAAACAACTTAAGATTTAAATAACTTATCAGGGAGGATGCTTGCAAGCAAAGCAACTCCTGCCTGATCAGTTATGATTATTTAACTTTAAAAAATAAAATTATGGAAATGTTCAAAGCAAACAGTAAAGTCCATCAATGGTGGTGGCCCCTGATAATGGGTATATTGATGTTGTTATTCTCTTTTTATCTGTTATTTATGCCTGTACCGGCATTTTTAGGGATCAGTATATTTTTTGCGTCGCTGATATTTGCATCAGGAATTATTCACTTAATATTTTCTTTATCAAACAGGAAAATAATCGGTGGATGGGGATGGTATCTGGCGATGGCTATTTTTGAGATTCTTGTGGGATTGGCGATGATATTTCAGCCGGGACTGGCTATGACAACTGTGATAATATTTGCAGGATTTTGGCTGATGTTCAGAAGCGTGATGGGTATCAGTCTGGCATGGGAAATGAAAAAGACAGGAATCGGGAATTGGGGATGGTCGATGTTTTGGTCGATTTTAACCCTTATTTTTAGTTTTATTATTCTGATCAATCCTGTAATCGGAGTATTGGGAGTTGTAGTATTAACTGCTATTCCGATAATGTTTATTGGAATTTTAGCAATAATGATCTCCTTTATATTTAAAAATTTATTTATATAAACAATAAAACATTTGATATGAAAAATTTAATGGGTATTAGTAAATTTGAAAGACTTTTCAGGGTTATTGGAGGATTGGATATTGATAAAAGCGATATAGTAAGATTAAACGATTTTGTCAATAAAATAACTGTTAGATTGTTGGAAACAGGAATAAGGAATACATCTTTGAATGGAAGGGATGTTATTTGGATGTCTGATATACCGGTAACCCGGGGATTGGAAGAATCGACCGGATTGTTTAAAGAAGTGGATAAAGAAATAGAACTAACTCCCATTTTGGAGGAAAATATGAAAATTCCACCACTTAAATACGATGTTGGGGATGATGTGATGTCTCAATTACCTTCATTACAGGGAGGGATAATAGTTT
>JALVEG010000174.1 GCA_027031145.1 Saprospiraceae bacterium
TGATTTATTTATCCCAGAAATTTTTTAAATACTCAAATGCAGATCCGGTGTATTCACTTAAGATAGTGGATCCACCGTTTTTGATACAGGTGACTTCCCATAAATTGTATTCAGGGAGTCTATATTGATTTTTTAATCATATTGATTTATCAAGAATTTTATAATAAAAAGAAGTCATCTAAAAAAATTTAACATTACAAATCTTTTTTTAAAACTTCTTAGATAACTTCCTCAAATTAACCCTAAAGCAATTTAGATGTTGACGCAATATTATAGCTTTACGGGGATTTTTTAATAAAAAACACTAAAATTATGAGAAAAATAAAGAAATTTATATTTTTATCCGGTATTTTGATTTTATTTACCGGATTAAGTTATTCACAGGTGATTTTCACACAAGCAAATTGGGAGTTGTCAGATTTAACTCCACAACAATATCAAAGAATGTCTAAAATACTTGCACAAACCGGTATGGATAGTATAATTAAAGTTAATATTGGTGATATTTCATCAGTTCCTGACAATCATATAAATGTTGATATTTTGGAAACCCTTTGTGATAGTGTTGTATTTAAAGGGAAAAATGTTAAGTTTAAATCAAGTGATGATTACTCCTGGTATGGAGAATTGGAGTTTGATCCGGAGGATTCATGCAATTGCAGGTACGGTAATTTACTTTTGATATCTAAAAATGGTGAGAAATTTGGAAATATTAAGTTGGAAGGAGATTTTTATACAATTGAAGATTTGGGAGGGAAAAATGTTATCGTACAACAACCAACAAATGAAGGAGACATACAATCTTGCGGAGGTGCAGTGCAGGCAGAAAATTCAGGTGAAGAGAGTTCATCTATTGAATTGCGAAATGGAACAGGTAATTGCGATGTAACCATATTGGTTTTATATACACCGGCAGCAGATGCTCGAAATAGTAATATTGAGAATTATGGTTTTACCTGTGTTGATGTTACTAATCAGGCTCTTAGAAATAGTGATATTTCTTCAAGTGATCTTGATTTTGAAATAGCAGCCACAGAAATGTATAATTATGATGAAACGAATAAAACTTTCGAACAAGTTTTATATGAATTTAGTAGTTCATCAATTGTACAATCCAGAAGAGATTTTTATCAAGCGGATATAGTGATTTTGTTTGCGGATGATTTTATAATGGATAACGATGGGACTGCCGGAATAGCTTATCTTGGACCTAATGAGTACTCTCCTTATGGTGTTGTTAGAGCTATTGGTGCTAATAATGGATATGTATTTTCCCATGAAGTTGGCCATATCCTTGGTGCTAGACATGAACCTTGTAATGCTGAAGATGCCGGATCACATTGTGATGATTCAGGTGTTTTTGAACATGCACATACTTGGCATTGGGATGAAGAAAGATTTTGTAAATCAGACATAACACATAAACAAAGAACTATTATGTATTCCGTTGGTGGAGATAATTCTGATGTTATACAACATTTTTCCAATCCTGATGTCAAAGTTGATGGTAGGAGTACCGGTATCGAAAATGAAAGAGATAATGCACTTCAACTTGAAAATAATGCTTGTACTGTAGCAAATTTTAGGACAGGTGATGTTTCTTTATCTGCAGAGATAATCGGGCAATCATATATGTGCGAATATGATTTTGCTTGTTTGCAGGCATTAGTAACAGGAACTCCTGGGCCATATACTTATGAATGGAAGTACAATGGGACCGGTACAAATTGGAGTTCCACACCCGTTACAGGAACTACTGATTATTATTGTTTTTCAACTCCTCAAATACCGTTTGAAGTTGGAGATGTTGTGTTTTTCAGGCTAAAGGTAACTGCGTCAAACGGAGAAATAGCGTATGATTATCATAGTATTGAGATTGTCGAAGAAGGATATAATGGAATGATATGTCCTCGATCAAATGAGCAAATTATTTCTTCTGATTTATTCGCATTAAACCCTAATCCCGCTAATGATTATATTAATCTGACAGTTTCACTAAAGGAAGGATCAAATGTAAATATATCTTTATATAATTCTTATGGGAGTCTGGTTAAAAAACTTAATAATATTAATTGTTTTCCCGGTCAAAATAGGTTTGAATTGGATATTTCAAATTTTAAAAGTGGAACGTATTTTATTCAGGTAAAGACAGATAATAAAATCCAACGTATTCCATTTATAAAAAGTAAATGATTATGAAAAAATTAATAGTTTTATTTATTTTGATTGTATTATATTCATGCACTAAAGATGAACCGGTTAGTAAACCGTCTGTATTTAATGGATTCGGAACAGCTAACATAAACGGGAAAGAGTATATGTTTAAACCGAGTATGAAGTATCATGAATCATTAGGACGTTATGGAATTATTTTAGTTTATTTTGAAAATGAAATTCAAAGGGCCAAAATTCATTTTGCAAAAGTTTCAAATGAGAATTCATTACAAACTTTACATAAATACAATGATAATATAATAAATACTCAGTGTGGCTTTTATACATCTATTTTAGATGGGGATGTAGCAGGTAATTATTATTTTCTAAATGAAAAAGACAGCATAGAAGATTATTTATTATTAACTTCATTTGATATGACTACAGGCGAAGTAAAAGGTGAATTTCAAGCTTCATTTTATGTTGATACTGCTAAAATTTTTGATCACAATTTCCCTGATACCATTGTGATTACAAATGGATATTTTGAAACCACAGTATTAGATGAATAAAACAATATAAAAAGCACTATTCAAAGGAAAAGTGCTCAAATAAGCCCGATAGCTCACCACATGTTGACGCAAATTGTGAGCTAATCGGGGATTTTTTAATATTAAAAACAAAATTATGAAAAAATTAATGAATTTAATAATATTATGGAGTTTCTTTTTAACAGGAACTAATTTTATGAATGCTCAGGCACATCATGAAAGTTTTGAAAACTTTAATTGTGAATATGATTGTAACTCCACATGTCATAATTATTTTTATGATGAGTGTATACCAAATTGGTATTCTGCGAATGAACAACCAAGGATTTTAAAAAATGAGTGTAATACAATTAGTGGTATTAGTACTTCTGATGGAGAGTATTTTGCCGGATTCAATTCTACGGGTCCTAATTTTTATTTTGAACTGCCAAATGATGAAATATTTCAATATGGTAATGATTATTTATTATCTTTTGATGGAAAATCGTTAAGTAATGAGCGCTTATTTATTGAGGGCTATAATAATCTGCAAAATATTAATGAATATCCGTGGAATGGGAATGGTGACTATATTCAAACTATTGTTAATGGTGATGATTTATATAATTCTGACGATAATGCTTGGACCTCACGAAGTTTATGCTTTACTGTCAATAATTATGAAAATGAAGAATTTAATCAATTACTCTTTAAAGCTGATTATACAGTTGGTGGTGGCAATAATTATCCCACTGATTGTCCGGATCCATATATTGTTTTGGATAATATTAAGATAATCTGTCAACAAAACTATGATATTGATGAAATTGATAACACTTTGGATTATGAAAACTGTTCAAAATCCAGAACATTTGAATTAGTACCTCTTGGCAATTGTACAAATGATTTAACAAATTTTGATTATACCGTTGAACTATACAAAGAAGGAGATTTGGTAAATAGTTTTATAAATACAGGCAATACTTTTACTTTTAATTTTGATCTCTTCGATAAATCAACTTATGTTATAAAAGTAGAAGGGCTTAATTCTGAAGATTGTGGATATGTGATTCCAACGCTTTCTTTTGATTTGGAAGACGATTTTCCTGTTGATTGGGAAATTGCTGATATTACTACTTGGGATTCACCGCAAATCATCAACCATGATATATATATCGTAGATGGAGGATTTTTAACAATAACAGCTAAAACTACCTTCTCACCTGAAACCCGATTGATTGTGGAAAGAGGTGCAAAACTGGTCGTAGATGCAGCAACTCTTACCTCTATTTGTGGAGATTGGGAAGGTATC
>JALVEG010000175.1 GCA_027031145.1 Saprospiraceae bacterium
CAAATCTCCAAACCTTATAACCTTATAACTCCCTTCTTTCTACCCTTTTTCCCGATTCCCTTTTCAAACACCGGCTTCAAAATCACTTCCCTTTGGTCGTGCTTTTGAGTCCTAAATCGCAGTTTTCTATCTTCCAATCATCCATTATTCCAGTATTCCTTTAAAACACTCTTATTTCCACCCTTTTCCCCCCTTCAAAATAAAATTATTCTCATAACCCAAACTTCCAAACAAAGAACAAGGAACAAGGAACAAAACAACAAACTTTCAAACCTGAAACTTGCAACCTGAAACCTTTAAACATCAATTTCCATTACAACCGGACAATGATCGGAAAAAACCGGATCTTTATATGGTATAACATCAATAATTTTATTCTTTAACCCTTCGGTAACACTAATGTAATCAATACGCCATCCTTTATTTCTTGGTCTTGCTCCCGCTCTGTAACTCCACCAGCTGAATTCCTGTTTTTCCGGGTATTTCAACCTGAATGCATCGTAAAATCCGGAATGAAACCATTTGTCAAGCCATGCTCTCTCATCAGGTCTGTAACCGGATGGATTATCTTTCCTGTCGGGATTATGAATATCTATTCTTTGATGTACTATATTATAATCTCCAATTACAATTATATTTTTCTGGAATTTTTTGATTTGATTAATATATTCTTCAAAGTCATGAAGGAATTTCAATTTGAATTCATGCCTGTGTTCGCCACTGGTTCCTGATGGGATATAAACATTGATCAAAGTGAAATTTTCAAAATCAGTTCGTAATACTCGTCCTTCCCTATCGTAGATATCCATTCCCATGCCGTATTCAACAAAAACAGGTTTTGTTTTTGAAAAAGTTGCTACTCCGCTATAACCTTTTTTTTCCGCAAAATCCCAATAATTATAATAACCTATTTTCTCATATTCTACAGGATTGATCTGATTTTCCTGAATCTTGGTTTCCTGAATACCAAGAATATCTATTTCGTGGTCAAGTACCCACTGCCAAAATCCTTTTTTTGCTGCTGCTCTGATCCCATTGGCATTGAAAGTTGCTATTTTCATATATAAAACTTATTTATTGTCCCAAACTATAGTTAGGAGATTCTTTTGTAATTGCAATATCGTGAGGATGACTCTCAATGATACCCGAATGTGTGATCTTTACAAATTCGGCTTTTTTTAGATCTTCAATAGTTTTGGATCCCGTATATCCCATACCCGATCTCAGTCCTCCTATATACTGTATCATCACTTCTGACAATGTTCCTTTATAAGGGATTCTTCCTTCAATTCCTTCGGGAACAAGTTTTTTGATATCATCTTCCATATCCTGAAAATATCTGTCTTTTGATCCTTTTTCCATTGCACTGATGGACCCCATACCACGGTATATTTTAAATTTACGACCTTTGAAAATAATGGTTTCACCCGGAGCTTCTTCCACTCCGGCAAACAGTGATCCTGCCATAATACTACTAGCTCCGGCAGCAATGGCTTTGGCGATATCTCCGGTAAACCTGATACCACCATCGGCAATTATAGGGATTCCTGTATCTTTCAATGCATAAGAGGCATCCATTATAGCAGATAATTGAGGAACTCCCACACCTGCAACGATTCTGGTAGTACAGATACTTCCCGGACCTACACCTACTTTTACAGCATCAACTCCTGCTTCAACCAATGCTTTTGCAGCATTGCCGGTTGCGATATTACCTCCTATAACATCAATTCCTGAATGTAATTTTTTGATCTCTTTGATTGTTTCCAAAACCCCTTTTGAATGACCGTGTGCCGTATCAACAATCAAAGCATCAACTCCGACATTGATAAGTGCTTCAATTCTTTCCATAGTATTGGAAGCAATACCAACAGCGGCCCCGACCAATAGGCGACCAAGATTATCCTTTGCGGAATTAGGATAATTCTTTATTTTTAAAATATCTTTATAAGTTATAAGCCCTACCAGATTATTATTTTCATCAACAACGGGCAATTTTTCAATACGATGTTTTTGCAAAATATGTTTTGCTTCCTCCAAACCTGTTCCAATAGGAGCGGTAATAAGACCTTCTTTTGTCATCACATCAATAACCGGTTTATTATTGTTTTCCTGAAACCTTAGATCTCTGTTTGTGATAATTCCGGCTAATTTACCATTTTTGTCTATAACGGGAATTCCACCAATAGAATGAAGTTTCATTAGATTTTGAGCATCACCAATTGTAGCATCAAGACCAAGAGTAACCGGATCTATAATCATACCGCTTTCCGACCTTTTCACTTTCCTCACCTGTTCCGCTTGTTCTTCAATCGTCATATTCTTATGAATAATACCTATTCCTCCTTCTTTTGCCAATGCTATAGCAAGACGGTATTCCGTAACAGTATCCATTGCAGCAGAAACAATTGGTATATTCAATCGTATGTTTTTTGTAAACATTGTTGAAGTATCAACTTCCCTTGGAAGGACTTCCGAGTAGGCGGGAACTAACAAAACGTCATCAAATGTCAGTTTTTCCTTTACCGATAAAATTTTATTACTTTTTTCCATATGCAAAGATAAGTTGAAGTTTTTTATTAGAAAAAATATATTGAAAATTATTTAAAACAAATACTTTTGTATTTTCGTACAGATACTAATATAAAATAAATTACAATGAATATTCTCGGAGATACATATTTTATGAAAGAGGCATTCAAAGAAGCTCAAAAAGCAAAGGAAGAAGGTGAAGTTCCGGTTGGAGCAGTGATTGTTTCCAATAATATTATAATTGCCAGGGCCCATAATCAGGTTGAGACATTGAATGATCCTACTGCTCATGCTGAAATGCTGGCAATTACTTCAGCTGCTAATTATCTTGGAAGCAAATATCTTGAAAATTGTACAATTTATGTAACCTTGGAACCTTGTATGATGTGTGCATCAGCTTTGAACTGGGCTAAAATAGACAAGATCGTTTATGCCGCCGAAGATGAAAAGAATGGATTTATGAAATACGGAAAATCCGTATTGCATCCAAAAACCAAACTTGAATTTGGGATTATGGGAAAAGAAAGTGCGACTATGTTGAAGAATTTTTTTAAAGAAAAAAGGTAATTTCTACTTTTAGGTGTATTTCATTTTTTCGCTTTTACCATTCTTTGCCTCTGACTCCTAAAGGAGAATCAACCCGCCACGCGAAAAAATGAAATGCACCCTACTATTTCCACCCTTCCGGATTACCGAATTTGTACAATATTTTGATCTTATCTGATCTTGAGATCCTTCCGGGATTAATTCCGGGTTTTCCCTCGGGAATATCAATGTTTAGATTTTTGAAATATTCTATCCAGGAATTAAAATATTTACCTGTTTTTTTATCTTTATATGTCATAGGCATCAATGAAAATAATTTTTCACCGGAATTATTTTCAAATGTAAAATATACCAATTCAGAACAGTAATAATTGTCATTGTTGATATCAAAAACATCATCGTATTTTTTTCCGATATATTTTTTCAATTTAACTATTGCATTGTTGATCACCTGAGTGTCTTTTGCTCTGCCAACTACCACTTTGGGTCTTCCGCAATTATCCTGACTTCTGGTAAGAAAAGTCCTTAGTTCGGTTATCTTAACTTTTCCGCCAATTGCTTCCGTTATCATTACTTTATTGTCTTTGGTGATATCCGAAACTATACCAACATGAGAAAAATGAGCGCTATCGATACCTATAGTTACACTCTCAATGGCATCGCATAATGCTCCGCAATCCAGATCCTGAAATAACAAATCTCCTTTTTGTAATAATTGTCCGTTTTCTATTACCGGAATCTCATTTGGACTTTTTTCCGTTTTAAATATCGTCCCACTGAAAAGTAATTTTACTTCCGGATCAAGAATTACATCACTTATTCCTTGAGAAAGTTCACTTGGAAGTTTTAAAACAAATGTTTCATTTTTGCATTTTACATTAACTACAAAATCAAAGTTTTTCCCGTTTTTACCCGTGATTTGTATTGGTAATTCAAAATCAAATTTATTCGATTTTTGTTTTACGGTTATATACAATTTATCTTTTTCCTGAAACCACTTGACATCAATATCAGGTAATCCGGGTTTATACAACCATTGGTCAAAAAAAGATCTCAGATCCACACCTGATATTTCTTCAGCTATCGCTCTGAAATCACTTGTTAAAGCATTGGAATTACGATATTTTTTATAATATGTCCGAAGTATTTTATAAAAATTATTATCTCCTGTTTTATTTCTCAATATATGCAAAAACCAGGCTCCTTTTTCATAAGAATTGGGATTCAATAGCTTGTTCCAATTGGTAACGGTTGGATCAATGACAGGTTTAGAAATTCCGGAATTGTATCTTATGACCTTATCCCTTTCTCTTTGCATTCTTTGTTGCATTTTTTCCTTACCGTATTTATGTTCCAGATACATATCGGTAAGATAAGTAGCAAAACCCTCACTAAGCCATATATGGTGCCAGTCTTTTTCCGTAGCACTATTGCCAAACCATTGATGAGCGATTTCATGGGCTATAAGTGGTTCGACTGAATGTTTACCGTTGACAGATTGTTCGTAATAAAATATATTTCCTGCATTTTCCATTCCGCCATAACGGGTTTTTGATTGCACGTTTGCAAGTTTGAAATAAGAAAATTCTCCAATGGAATCAATATAATATCTCATCACTTCCATTGCAGGAAGATAATCATCCATTCCATATTTTGGTGTCGGAGTGAAGGTCATGGAATAAACCGGAATACAATCCACTTCACCATAATTTTTTATATCAAAATCAGCAAGACCTATTACCATCACCTTGGTGGCAAGAGGAACATCGTATGTACTAAAATGATATCTTTTTTCATCAATATCAATTTTCACCTCTTCTATTAATTTACCATTTGCGACAGCCTGATAATGTGCCGGTGCGGTAATATACCAATCCACAGTTGCTTTATCGGAAGGATGATCTACAACCGGCAACCAATTATGAGCACGATTAGGCCAATTGTCACCGAAAAATGTGCGTTTTCCGAATTTATTTTTAGAAATAATCAATCCATCCGCCGGAATACCAGAATATCTTACTTCAAATTCAATGGTATCTCCTTTATTCCATTGCTTGTCAAAAATGTATAATTTATTGTCTTTATGTTCGTATTCCAGTTCGTATCTGTTGGCACCTGCAAATATAGTTTCCATACCTATAGAACCTGATTTATTGGTCAAATCAAGATAAAATTTATTTGTATTTTGCTTAAATAGCACTTTTACTTTGGCATATCCTTCAATAATACTTGTTGTATCATTTACGGTGATATCAAAAACGTAATGCAAAACATCGATTCTATCGATTTGCGGATTTTGTTTTTCGACCTGAGCATAAGTATTTGTCAGAAATAAAAGAAATAAGAGGAGTGATATTTGTTTCATAATGGTTTATTATGATCGGTTAATAAAACGATAGTACAAATTTAACCAAAATTAGGATAAGGTTCTTTAACAGGTTTGTAAATAATAAAATTATTCTATTATTCAGAAAAAGTATTAACTCAGGTAGAATCATTTTGACTGAAAAAAATCCTGCATCAACTGATACAGGATCTTTTCCGATCTTATATTCGTATTACCATGAGTATAAAACTCATTTAACATTCTAAGAAATATTATTTTCTTCCAAACAATCCTTTAAAGATCGCTTTGAAGCCCATTCTTCCCAGATCATCCACAACACTACCGTCTCCATCCTGATCCAAAAAACTTGTAAGCAATCCACCTATCATACTATCGTTTTTGGCAGGTTCAACAGTTTTCTTAAGAATATCCTGTAATCCGTTTTCATCCAGATTCTGTTCTCTTTTTGCTTTTCCCAGCATTCCCATTGCAATAGGAGCCAATTTTGCCATCAAACCTGCACTTGAATTTTTGTCTATACCTGCAATACTTGCCACCTGATCAAAAATAGAATCACTCTTATCTCCCAATAAATGAGATAAAATACCTGCTCCGTCAACAGTTTTTGGATTTGATACTTTGCTATTTCCCGTAATATATCCTGCTACATCATCAAGAATAGAACCATCGTGATCCCTGTCAAGTACCGAACTTAAAATACTGGCACCGTTTCCCTGTGATGCATTTTTCGTCAATGCTCCCATAAGTACTGAAAAAGCACTCTTGGTAGCAACCTGTGTTTTTTGAGGATCATTAATCCCGAATTGAGATCCGATTTGTTGAAGCATGTCCCCGCCCATTTGCTGTTCAAAAAGATCCATTAAATTGTCCATATTAATTATTTTATTTTGTTGTTTTTAACATAAATTCATTGAAAGTTATGCAATTTCCTTAAGTTGAATTCACGTTATTAAATAAGTATTCAATTATACTAATAAAAAACAATGGTAAATAGTTCAACAATATACAATTAAAATATAGTAAAAATTTGGTATGATTTTTGTTAGCAATATGTATATAGTTGGTTTTAAATAAATTAAATAAAATGAAACAAATTTGGGTTATCGTAGTTATTTTCCTGGTTTTCAATATAAATGCACAGGATTTCGTTTATAATTATATAGATGAATATAAAGACATCGCTGTTGAAGAGATGAACAAGACAGGTATTCCTGCCAGTATTACTCTTGCTCAGGGCATGCTTGAATCAAATTGGGGAAGAAGTGAATTGGCAAGAAAGGCAAAAAATCATTTTGGAATTAAAGCGGATAAATCCTGGTCGGGTAAAACGATGAAATGGGAAGATGATGAATATCATAAAGGAAAATTGATAAAAAGTAAGTTTAGAAAATATAAATCCGCCGATCAATCATTTATCGATCATTCGGAATTTTTAGCAAATAAAAAGAGATATGAATTTTTATTTAATTATGATGTGACAGATTATGTTGCCTGGGCAAAAGGACTGGTTAAAGCAGGATATGCCACTGATCCCAAATATGCCTCTAAACTAATAAAAATAATTGAAAAATACGGATTGTATGAATATGATTTAAAGTATATACCCGCTGAAATTGCTTCGGCAAAAAATAAAAATAAAAAATCTGACTCATATACTTTATCATTTATAAACAAAGCAAAAGTGATAATCGCGCATGAAGGAGAAACCCCAAAATCAATTGCAAAAAAATTAAAAATACCGGTTAAAAAGATAATAAAATATAATGATAATGTAAAAAGGAGATATCATAAATTTAAAGAAGGAGAAGTGGTGTATTTATCATCAAAAAGAAAAAAATATTACGGTTCTGATGCCTATCACACTTCTTCCAAAGGTGAAACTCTTGTTGATATTTCTCAGAAATATGGTATAAACTTAAAATATCTGGCAAAAATCAACAAAATAAAATATCATAAAAAACTTAAAGAGGGCCAAAGAATCAAGCTTAAACCTTTTCCTTCAAGAGCAGGAAATACCGTTATCGCTTCAAACAATCAAAATACTGAATATTTGTTTGACGCACCATTGACTCCTGAAAACCATTAATTATGGAACCTATGACAATATTAAAAAATAACCATATGAAACAAGCATTTTTATCCATTGTTATTGTATTAAATTCTTTGGCCGGACTGTTTTCTCAAAGTTTTTTCTTCGGAATTAAAGGGGGGAGCTCAATCGGGTATCAAAAATGGGAAACTTTTAATCAAAAACCTGTTGCCACTTATCATGTTGCCACTTTTATCGAATCGTATTCGGAGGATAATCCCTTAAATGTTCTTTATGCACAATTGGGATATCACAACAGAGGTAGTTCCTTGAGAAATGCCATTGGTATAACCATTTATAATGAATACTATCGATTGCCTACGAGAAATTTTTTGTTTCACAATATCAGTTTAGGTTTGGGAGCAAAAAGAAAACAGGATATAAATGATTATTTGAGATCTTTTTATTCCTTTGGTTTAAGAGGAGAATATACTCTAAATACCAATTTGTCAAAATATTCATATCTAAACCAAAGAATGTCAAATTTATACTATCCAGATGATATTTTTGTAAAAAAATGGACTTACGGTGCTTCTATAGGTGGGGGATTAGAATATATGTTTTCAGAGCTTGTTGAAGGATTGTTTGAAATAACCATCAATCCCGATCTGTCAAATCAATATGATCAACCGCAATTAGGAAGTATAATAGATCCATATCATCCCGGAAATACAACTACCGTGCCGAGAAGAAGAATAAAAAACACCACGGTTGAGATAACTATTGGTATCAGATTTATGAGAAAAGTAGAATATATTGATTAAAAAAATTGTTTTTTCAATCAAAATGATTCTACCTGAGTAGTTACAAAAAATTAAAGCCTTTCCCAGAAAGGAAAAGGCTTCAGAGTTTTGGTTAAAAAACTGAGTATTTTTATTAATCTCTATAATAATTTATCATTGAATTTACATCTTTGTCATATTTGAGTTCCGGTGCTATTTCAAATATTTTTTTATACTCATCGAAGTTTTCTGACAAAGCATTATCCAAAAGCAACAAAGCTTCTTTTTTATCACCTGTTTTAAAACGAATCACAGCTTTCAGATAATTGAAATAATTGCAATAAACCAGATCCTCGGATTTCGCTAACACCTTATCTGCTTTATTATATTTTTTGTTTTCTATCAGGAATAATATATAATTCAGATAATATTTTTCTTCCGGGCTATTTAAATCTACCAATTTATCATAATACTTTTCAGCTAAAGCAAAGTCATTTAATTTTACATACATTTCAGCTATTGCATTATAATATTCTTCTCTTTCTTTTTCGATCTCTATTGCTTTTTGATAAGCGTTCAAAGCTTTATCCCATTTTTCCTGATTTCTGTAAATCTCTCCAAGCATAAAATATGCTTCATCATTATATGAATCTAATTTTACAGACTTATAAGCATATTTTTTGGCCTTTTTATAGTTTTTCAGGTGAATATATGCATTGATCAAATTAAGATATATTTCCGAATCGGCTTCAAATTTATTAATATACTCTTCATATACAACCGCTGCATTACGGTATTTTCCAACTTGAAGACACAGGTCTGTATATTCAAGGTAACCGTCTTCAAAACCCGGATTGATCAAAAAGGAATATTCAATACAATCAATAGCATGTTCATATTGAGCCGTAATAGAATAAATTTGCCCTAAATTGAACCAAGCCATATAATTATAAGGAGTGTCTTCTATTAATTTTAGATGAAATGATGCACTTTCGTCATATTTTCTTGTAAATAAAGTAGCAACATTAATTTTATGAAGAGCTTCCGTATTTTGCGGATCCAAAATCAATGTTTCTTTTAGGATATCAAACATTTTTTCAAATTCGCCGGTATATTCGTAAATATAAGATTTTATAATATTGATATCAACATTATAATTTAGATTTGAAAAAGTCTTCAATTCATTTAAAACCGACCAGGATTCTTCAACATTTCCAATCATGCTCAAAGATTTCGCTTTTAAAATCTTTACTTCAAAATCATAAGGAGATAAATTTTCACAATGCTCAATATACTTTAGTGCATCCTCAGGTTGGTGAAGTTGCAATAGTAAATTTCCTTTAAGCAAATAAAAATTGGTGATATATTTATATTGTTCAATAGCAATATCCACAATATCCATAGCTTTGTCAATATTGTTATTAGCAATATAAAAATTGATCAACTGCGTATATTCTTCTCTATTGTAAGAACCAATTTGGCCTTTCTGTATTAAACCTTCAAAATTGGACACAAGGTTTATGAGAGTTGAGGTTATTTTATTGTTATTTTCGTTCATGTTCACTGTCTAATTTTGGGGATATCCAAAAGTATTTTGTAAAGGTAAATATTTATTTTTTGATATTCACAAATTTTTATAAAAAAAATCACTTAAAAAAATTGCATTAATATTATTTATAATTTGTTGATTATTATTAATTTACAGCGTATTACAAATGAGTTTAAATCAATATATATAGCAGTTGAAATCAATAACTTTTTATATTAGTTTGTTATACATATTAAATAATATTTACAATAGAAAATCAAAAAAAAATCTACTTTTTTTATTTTTCCTGAAGAAAATCTACTTTTTTACAAAAAAAATGAAATAAAAAAAGAGAAACAATGAAAAGTAACTACTCAGATAGGGTGCTTTTGAAATGAAAAAAATCTATTCCGATGTACATCGGAATTGACAGATGAAGCTTATTTTTTGAAGGCATAACTTGTCCCGCAAAAAGGCGGGAGTGAAACTACGTCAAGAAAAATAGCTGAAATATGGCGAAAAAAGAGGTTTTTTCAATCAAAATGATTCTACCTGTGTAGTTACAATGAAATAAATAGTTAAATTTGTATTTATGGCGTTTAAATTAACATCAAAATATCAACCTTCAGGAGATCAGCCAAGAGCGATCGAAGAATTAACCAACGGGATCAAAAGGAATGAAAAATATCAAGTTCTTCTCGGAGTAACCGGATCGGGTAAAACGTTTACTATTGCAAATGTTATCGCTAATCTGAACAGACCTACAATTATAATAACACATAATAAGACATTAACTGCTCAATTGTATGGTGAATTTAAAGAGTTTTTTCCTGAAAACGCTGTTGAATATTTTGTTTCTTATTATGATTATTATCAACCTGAAGCTTATATCAGTGTAACGGATACTTATATCGAAAAAGATCTTGCCATAAATGAAGAAGTGGATAAACTTAGACTAAGGACAACATCTTCTTTATTATCCGGAAGAAGGGATATTATTGTCGTCGCTTCTGTTTCCTGTATATATGGTATGGGCAATCCGGAAGATTATAAGTCGGGTATTATCAATATTTATAAAAATCAAAAGATCAGCAGAAACGGCCTTCTACATCAATTGGTGGATGCATTATATTCAAGAACAGGTGTGGAATTTTCAAGGGGTACATTCAGAGTAAAAGGAGATACGATAGATATCAATTTGCCTTATGTTGAATACAGTTACAGGATCTCTTTGTGGGGTGATGAAATTGAAAGTATAGAAATTATTGAAACAGAATCAGGAAAAAGAATTGAAGAATTGGAATCTGCTTTGATATACCCCGCTAATCTCTATATTGCCAACAGGGACAGAATGAAAGAAATAATAAAAGATATTCAGGATGAAATGTATGCTCAGGTACAATATTTTGAAAGTGAGGGAAGATATCAGGAAGCCAAACGTATAAAGGAACGAACAGAGTTTGATCTGGAAATGATAAAAGAACTTGGATATTGTAGTGGAATTGAAAACTATTCACGGTTTTTTGATAACAGGAAACCGGGAACCAGACCATTTACATTGTTGGATTATTTCCCTGATGATTATTTGATGATAATCGATGAAAGTCACGTTACGGTTCCACAGGTCAGAGGTATGTGGGGCGGTGACAGATCCCGTAAACTGAATTTGGTAAATTATGGTTTTAGATTACCTTCTGCCATTGATAACCGGCCCTTGAATTTTGAAGAATTTGAAAGTTTGACAAATCAGATTATATATGTAAGTGCTACTCCCGGAGATTTTGAACTGGAAAAAACCGGAGGTATTATTGTTGAACAAATAGTAAGACCTACGGGTTTGATAGATCCTAAGATCGTAGTAAGACCAAGTATAAATCAAATAGATGATCTGTTGCATGAAATAAACGAAAGAATAAAAAACAATGAACGAACTCTGGTTACTACTCTAACAAAAAGAATGGCGGAAGAATTGACAAAATACCTTCAAAGTCTTGATATAAAAACAAAGTATATTCACTCTGATGTTAAGACACTTGAAAGAGTTGAAATAATACGTGATCTCAGACTTGGAGAATTTGATGTTTTGGTAGGAGTAAATCTTTTAAGAGAAGGGCTGGATATTCCGGAAGCATCACTTGTCGCCATTCTTGATGCTGATAAAGAAGGTTTTTTGAGAAATGAAAAATCACTTACCCAGACAGCAGGAAGAGCGGCCAGAAATGTAAACAGTATGGTGATATTTTATGCTGATAAAGTGACAGACAGTATGCAAAAAACAATTGATGAAACGAACAGGAGAAGGGCAATTCAGATGGAATTTAATGAAAAGCATGGTATCACTCCTAAAACATTGAGTAAAACACGTGAAGAAATACTTTCGAAAAAGTCTATTCTGGATATCAGACAGGGAGAATCAAAGATATATATCGAACCGGAAAAACCTACTATTGCAGCAGATCCGATAATCGGCTATATGGATAACGATCAGATAAAAGAATTGATAAAGGAAACCGAAGGAAAAATGAAAAAAGCAGCAAAGGAATTGGATTTTATTACAGCTGCACAATACCGTGATGAAATTAATCTTTTAAAGAAAAAATTATAGATGAAAATAAGGACATTGTTTATATTATTGTTGTTGATTTTCTTTCAATCCGCTTCCTTTTCTCAGGACAATTATCTAATGTTTTTAGATGATGATAAAATGGCAGGACTTTCAAGGATTAAAATAATTGAAAAAGCAAAAAAAGAAATTCTTATTTCATATTATATTTTTGAAGATGATCAGATAGGATTACTTGCATTGGATATTTTGTTGATGAAAAAAGAAATGAATCCTGACATAAAAATAAAACTATTACTCGATGCACAGGCAAATGGTATTGATAAAAGTTTACTTTATTATCTGGAGCAAAAAGGTATAGAAATAAAAGAATTTCATCCTCTTCCTAAATTTTTTGTTCCGGTAAATAAAATCAATGTGAAAAATTTCTTCACATCTATAAATCATTTCAACTATAGGATGCATGACAAATTGATAATAGCAGATAATAAAGAAATAATTGCAGGAGGGAGAAATATTGAAAAATCTTATTTCGGAATGGGTGAAAAGAATTTTAATGACCTGGATTTTTATATGAGTTCTGAACAATTAGCTGATAAAGTTCGAAAATATTTCCTTCATATGTGGAATAGCAATCACGTAAAAAAAATAAGCTACATAAAAAATTACAAATCCGGCAACCATTATAATTATATGGTTAACAAATTGAAGAATATAAGAAAATATACGTTGTTTAAAAAGAAAAAATACCTGCAACTATCCAATGATCTCGATCCGGTAACAAATGGAATCCGGTTTAAAAAGACTCAATTTTTAAATTCATATAATAATATTACAGGTAAATTCGAACCGGAATACCTCAGTACTTCACTTTTTAATCTTGCTATCAAAATCAAAAAATCCATGTTGATTGAAACCCCTTATTTCCTTCCGACCAAAAGGATGTTCAAACTTATGAAATATCTTAATAAAAAAAATATCAAAATGGATTTTATCACCAATTCCTATTGTTCCTCAGACGTAGTTCCGGTAGTAGCTGCTTATGATAATGAAAAGCAGGAATTATTAAATCTTGGTGTTGAATTATATGAATATAAAGGACCTGATTACCTGCATGCCAAATCTGCAATTTTTGATGAAAATATTGCTTTGTTGGGATCATATAATATGGATCCTCGTTCGGCTTACATAAATACAGAATTGGTTTTTATAATTGAAGGTAAAAAT
>JALVEG010000176.1 GCA_027031145.1 Saprospiraceae bacterium
AAATGAAGTAAATATAAAACCGTAAAATATAATTTTCCTTATAGTTTTATTGAAGTAAAATTGACTTTCCAGTAAACTAAACACTAAAAACAATACAATAATCAGGGAAATTAAATAAATTGAACCCCTGATAACTTTATTTATATAATACCTTCTGATAAATCTGTCAAGTTTATCAATTAGAATAGTATAATTATCTAAATGTATATTCATTTAATGTGTTTTATTCAACTTAAAAACTAACTAAATAACATTTTTTATAATAATTAAGTTTAGTTCATATTCAGTAACTACTCAGGTAGGATGCTTTTAAAGTGAAAAAAGAGTTTTTCCCAATCAAAATGATTCTACCTGAATAGTTACCTATTCAAAAGTAATACAATTTTTAGTCCTCCTATTAACGATAATAAAATTTTAATATTATAATATTTGATATTAAAATGTATACCTTACTAAATTACAATTCTTAATACATATAAGACTATATTTATAGTTTTTTTAATTAAAAATAATTATAGATTTACTTTATTTTTAAAATATTATTCATTAATTTTATCTCTTGAATTCAAAAAATATTTTCACAATTTAATTTCATTAATATTTTTAAATAAAAACCGGTCAACAAAAAAAAAAGCAATTATATATAATATTTTTTTATCATACATATCGAATTGTAAAAAAATATTTTATGTGTCTATTGATTTATAATGTATTTTGTTGTTTTGAATTTTATTATTTACGAATTTTCCGTTAGATAATATAAGATAAGACAAGACTTTTTAAAAGTATGAAATGAATACCAAAAATTACAAACTTTTTTTATTATCTATTATAATTATAGTTATTATTATATTGATGATAAAAAAATGCAATAATGATGCATTTAGCACGAAAAGACCAAAAAACTACATTGCAAAAGAGACCTATGAACTAATCCCTTATAATGCAACTTTTATCTTTTCTCTGAATACTCCTTCATTACTAAAGGAAATTGATTTTGACAAGTTACATAAGACAAAAGAATATATAGATAAGTTAAGACCGTTTTATCCTCAAAATAAACCTTTTACCAATGTTTTTGCCAATCCTGAAGCATGCGGGATAAATATTAATAAAAATTTGATCTTTTATATAGATGCCGGCAAATCAAAAGAAGAGATCTATTCCGCTACTATTCTTCCATTAAATAACAGTAGGTATTTTAAGAACATGGTGGAAAAGGAACTCAATGAAATTTCAATAAAAAAGGATAATTACAATTACCTGAATATAGATGACAGATCATTGGTCGCATGGAATAACAATTTTACGTTTTTTATGACCTCTGAACCTGAATTTGATAAACTGAAAGTGTTAAATACATGTTTTGATAAAAATTCCAAAAAGTATTTTGACAAAAATTCAGATTTTGAAAAATTTATCAAAAAATCAAATCATGATCTATATTATTGGTTTGATATGGATTCTTATTCTAAAAATCAGATATTCCCGATTGCTCAAAACAGGAAACCAATGGATAAAAAGTATCTTGAAGATATTCTTTATTATGGAAATGTTGATTTTAAAACCGGTGAAATTGACATAGATATATATGCAAAGTGGAATAACTATATTAAAGAACATTTTAGCAATATTATCGATAAAAATATAGAATCAAATTTATTAAAAAATATTCCTCTTGAAAGGGAAATATCATTTTTCTCTACATTCTCATTAAATTTCTTAACTATTCAGAAATATATATTTAGTGATGTGAAATCAAAATTAGCATTAAGAAAATCATTAGCTAAATACGGATTGATGATCGAAGATATAAATAATGTTTTTAGCGGAGATTTGGCATTTATCAGTTTTCCAAATGAGAACAGTTCAAAATCATCAACATTAGTAGTTTTGAAAGTAAAGGATGAGGATAAGTTTTACAATTTGATCAAAGTGGGAACCGATATGAAAAATCTTGTTAAATCAGATGATAATACATATATTCTACCAAGACCAAGTATTCCTTTTTACCCTATCAATGTAACATATGAAGATGGTAAATTAAGAATGGTTGTTAAAAATGATAACATCTATATCAGCGGAGATGAAAATATTATCAATTTTATCAAATCAGGTCAGGAACCTTCAAAAAACAACAATTTTAATACAATAAAATCTTATGTATATGTTTATGGGGGAAAGAAATTTCCCAAAGTAGATAAATACGCCAATAAATTCAATCTTGAGTCTTTTGAATTCAGTTTTAATAATAGTCTAAAAATAAAATTGATACCGCTCAATAAAAACAAATCATCATTAAAGCAAATTCTTTCAATCAAATAATTTCAATATGAAAACGTCATTGCTCCAATTAATCTCAAAGTATAGAATTCATTTGATTATTTCAGTGGTTTTTTTGATTATCATTTCAATATTCAATTATTTTACTGAAAATAAAAACACACAGGATATTGAAATGAAATATGATATATCTTTAAATGAAGATTATTATTTTAATCTTGAAAACGGGAAATACTCTGTTGAAAATTCCCATGAAAATTTTAAAATTGATATTGAAAAGAAGTCCTTCAGTTTGAAACCTACAACAAATCAAAATTGGTTTGTTAAATATGAAGTTGCTTCCGTGAAAGTAAACAGGAAAAAACTAAAAATCTTCAATTCCCCGGAAATTAAATCCGAGGGTAATCTTGTTTCTGAAAGACATGGAAATAATTTTCAAATTGATTATAAAAATGACGAAAACGGCTTACGTCAGGATTTTATAATTTTTGACGGACCAAAAAACAACGTGAAGTTTGAAGTCAAATTAAATTTAACTACAAATTTACTTGTAAAGCAAAAAGACAAATATTCAATTCAGCTTTTTGATCCTCATAATGATATTAATAAGATCGATTATAAAGATCTCATAGTTTATGATGATTCTGGTCAATTTTTAAGATCGGAAATGAAATTTAAAAGAATAAATGATAAGTATGAAGTTAATTTGATAGCTTATGGAGATAATGTTAAATATCCTGTTACCATTGACCCGTTAAGTACATCCAGTTGGGATCATGAATCATCGGTAGATTCCACATACACAGGTTTTGCTGTAACCGGAGGATGTGATGTTAATGGCGATGGCTATGATGATGTTGTAATTGGTTCTTATGGTTATGATCAGGATACGTTGGAAGATGTTGGTAAGATTGAAGCATTTTACGGTTCAGCTTCAGGATTGAACTTATCCCCCGCCCCTCCGAATTTTGCTGCAATTGGAAGCCAAACCAGTCAATTGGGATTTTCTGTTGATTGTGCAGGAGATTTAAACAATGATGGTTTTGATGACATTATCGTCGGAGCCCCTATATTTAGTATTATTGATTCTACTACTACTCCTCATGATACAATAAGAGGAGTTGGAGCATTTTATATATTTTACGGGTCTGCTTCAGGACTTGATATAATGAATGTCGATACATTTTATGGTACCCAGGAAGATATGTACTTAGGACTGGTTGTTGCGGGTGTAGGTGATGTGAACAACGATAATTATGATGATATTTTGGTTAGTGCTCCAAAATTTGATTCCATTCAAACCTCTCCGTCTGCAGATACTATAAAAGATATCGGTATTGTATATTTATATCTTGGAAGTTCAGGAGGTCTGTCCTCTGCATTCAATCAATATTATTTGGGTACGCAGAAAGAAGAATTATTTGGAACTGCACTTTCAGGAGCAGGAAATGTAAATGGAGATCCGTTTGATGATATACTTATCGGTGCGTATAATTATACTGACACATTGAATCAGGATACTGCAATCGGTATTGTACACATGTATTTTGGAAAACCGACAGGAACCTCCGATACTGCTAATTGGGTAGAACAAGGGATAAGACAACAAGATCATTTCGGTTATTCATTATCTTCACTCGGAGATATTGATGGTG
>JALVEG010000177.1 GCA_027031145.1 Saprospiraceae bacterium
ATGAGCCGACAGAAAAGGTTTTCAAAGGAAAACTAAAAGAACAAAAATTAATTGTAAATAAATATAAATAAATGTTTAACTTTGACAAAATAAGAGTCAAGAAAATTCAGGACGATACACGAAGTCAGAGACATTCGCTTATCAGGGTGGATGTTTTTTTGTGTTTGGTGTTCCTTGTCCTGTTTTTTCTCATTTTTGAAGCGGGAATTAATCCCCCGCTGGCGGGGGAAAAAGGGGGTGGAATTTGAAACTTCGGGTACCTTCGTTAGAGCTTTAGTAGTAGCGTACATTGTGAATCGCCTACGCCAAGGGTCTTCAACATTGACTTCGGACAAAGAGTAAGATTGCGAATCGCCTTCGCTAAAGCTTCGGCGATTACAATCGGAATAGAGATTTTTGCATTGGCTTTATGGTGGAAAATCTCTATGGAGAATCGCCCTAATAATTATTAAATTTAAGAAAAATGAATAAAATTAGAGATTTACAAAAAGAATATTTTAATTCGCATGTAACTAAAGATGTTGGATATAGGTTGAAGCACTTAAAGGAATTGAAGAGGGTAGTATTCAAATACGAGAAGGAAATTTGTCAGGCACTTTACGATGATTTCAGAAAGTCTGAATTTGAAGTTATGTCATCAGAGATAGGTGTTGTAATCTCAGAATTGAACAAAACCATAAAGAATCTGAAAAAATGGAATAAACCCAAAAGAGTGTTACCTTCATTGATAAATTTTCCGTCTTCAGCCCGGATTTATCACGAACCTTATGGAAATGTACTGATAATTTCCCCTTGGAACTATCCATTCAATCTTGCATTGACACCATTCGTCGGAGCGATAGCGGGCGGCAATACGGTAGTGCTAAAACCTTCGGAACTAACACCTCATACCTCTGCTGTCATAAGGAGAATATTGGAGGAGGTATTCGATGAAAACTATGTTGCTGTAGTAGAAGGAAATGCTGAAGTTGCTCAAGGTTTATTGAAATTGAAATGGGATTATATTTTCTTCACCGGAAGTCCGCGCGTCGGCAAATTTGTATATCAAGCAGCTGCAAAATTTTTAACACCTGTAACTTTGGAACTTGGTGGTAAAAGCCCTGCATTGATCGATAAAACAGCTAATTTGAGAATTGCAGCGAGGAGAATTGTTTGGGGAAAATTTCTTAATGCTGGACAAACTTGCATCGCCCCGGATTATATCCTGATAGATGAATCCAAATCAGAGTCATTTTTATCATTCCTGAAAGAGGAAATACGGAAACAATATGGTGATACCCCGAGAAATTCACCTGATTTCCCACGAATCATCAACAGTCCTAATTTTGAAAGACTTAAAGCAATGTTGGATAAAAATAAAATAGTGATTGGGGGAGATTATGATGAAACGGAACACTATATTGCTCCTACGGTCCTGTTAAATCCTGATTTGGAAAGTGCTGTGATGCAAGGAGAAATATTCGGACCAATTTTGCCTGTTATCACTTATAATACAATGGAAACGGCTGAAAAAGTTATTAAAAAATATCCAAAACCACTTGCATTTTACATATTTTCAAATAACAAAAAGACACAAAAATACATTATAAATAAATATTCATTTGGTGGCGGAGTGATAAATGATACGGTTGTTCATTTTATCAATGACAGATTACCATTCGGTGGAGTGGGAGAGAGTGGCATAAGTCAATATCACGGGAAACACTCTTTTTATACATTCACCAGGGAAAAATCAGTTGTAAAAAGGTACAATTGGCTTGATATTCCGGTACGTTATTTGCCTTCTACGGATTTAAAAAAGAAGTTGGCTAAATTCTTTTTGACGGGGAAAATAAGGTGAATTATTTTTTAGAACCCACCTCAATCCTCCCTTAAAAAGGGAGGAAGCTGCAACCCGCAAAAGCACGGCTTTTTATGCTTAAAAATACCATTTCAGTTAAAACAAGATAAAACGTATATAGCTTTTCCTTACGATTAAGCACATCCACTGCTCCCTTCCCTCACTGAGGGAAGGGTCGGGGATGGGTGCTAAGAACCCACCTCAATCCTCCCTTAAAAGCCTTTATGAATAATAATCAATTATGTTTTGTGCCGAACTGACATATCCGCCTCCGAAGAGATTTACATGAACCAAAATATAATATAATTGATGGAATTTTATTCTGCTTTGCCATTCATGATCCAAGGGGAATAATTGATCGTAGATAGTGAAAACTTCAGAGCTGAAACCTCCAAATAATTTCATCATGGCAATATCCATTTCCCTGTATCCATAATATACGGCAGGGTCGATAAAAACAGCTTCTCCTTTATTGTCAATCATATAATTGCCACTCCACAAATCACCATGCAATAGAGACGGAACTACTGCCGGATAATCGGGTTCCAGGCGTGAAAACATCATTTCCGTTTTTTTTATATATTTATTTTGCATCAAATACGAGTCGATAGCCAATCGCAATTGATATTCTATCCTATTAGAAAAATAAAATTCCAGCCAATTTTTATTTTTGGCGTTATTTTGGAATAAAGTACCGATATAATTATCATGATACAAGCCAAAAAAGTCATTTGAGGTTTTGTGTAGTTTAGAAAGTTGCCTTGCTATATTTTCATTAGTTTGAGGTGTTGATTTCCCCTGTTCTATCCAATTTAACAATAAATAACTTTTATTTTCAATAGTTCCTGTTGATACAACTTTGGGAACATTTATTGGAGCTTTATCTTTCATGAGTTTTAATCCCAATGCCTCCTTTTCAAACATATCTTTTGCTACAGGATCAGAATTAACTTTAGCAAAAAAAGTATTATATTCTGTTACCACTTTGAATGCATCATTGATATCCCCACCGGAAACAGGGGATATTGAAATTATTTTTTTGTTTAGTGCTTTTGTGAAAAAATGTTGCATGTGTAAATGTTTTCGTGTGTTAGAACATCGAGGTCAGAGACACTCGATGATCAGGGTTTGTTAGAAAATCAAGGTCAGAGACACTCGATGATCATTGGGTGATAAGCGAGTATCTCTGACCCTGATAAGCGAGTGTCTCTGAGCTCGCTTTAAGAGAATAATTTGAAGCACATACTCTTCATATCCTTTTCTCCTCGATCGTTTTCATTAATTCTTCTTTATAATTTTTGCCGATCGGTATCAATTTTTCTCTGCCTTTTTCTATCACTTCTATCATATTACCGGTGATGGAATTGATTTTTTCCACATTGACGATATATGAGCGATGTACTCTTTTAAACATTTTAGAAGGTAGTTTTTCTTCGAGGCTTTTCATGGTTTGCAATGTGATAACCCTTGAATTCACATTCCTTAAAATAACATAATCTTTCAGTCCTTCGATATAGATAATATCATCGTATTTGACCTTCATTAGTTTTTTGTCGGCTTTAACATAAAAATAATCATCCGCTTCCGAATAATCATGATCATGATTCATTCTTTCACTGACTTTGTTGATGGCTTTCATAAATCTGTCAAAGGAAATGGGTTTCAAGAGATAATCCACTACATCCAGATTATAACTTTCGAGAGCATAATTGGAAAAAGCAGTAGTAAAAATCACCATTGGCGGGTTCTTCAATGATTTGAGAAAGTCTATACCTGATATTTGAGGCATTTTGATATCAAGACAAATAAGATCAATATCTTCATTTTGTAATACATTATTTGCCTCAATGGCATTTTCGCATTTAGCTACAAGTTCTACTTCAGGAAGTTGGTCGATATAATTTTCAAGTACTTTCAAAGCTAAAGGTTCATCGTCAACAATTATTGTTTTTATCATTTTATCAGTTTTTAATTTAGTTCCAAAGATAATTCTATTTTATATGATGTTTTTGTATTTTCGATATCAAATTTATATTTACCCGGATATAATATATTAAGCCGTTTTTTAACATTAGCCAATCCTATTCCTCC
>JALVEG010000178.1 GCA_027031145.1 Saprospiraceae bacterium
CACCATTAACAACAATTTTAGATTATCTGAAAATCCCATTTTTAATTGTGCCCCTATAAAATAACCAAGAACCAAACAACTAATAATATTCGCCGTTAATGTTCCGTAGGGAAATTGAACATTAAAATAATTATAGATTCGCCATATTGCATATCTGCTCATACTGCCTAGTCCGCCTCCTATAAATATATATAAAAATTTCATTTTGTTTTTTTATTTCATAAGAAATCTATACGGTTAGTTTCTTTTTTCTTTTATGTAGAAAATTTAATAATCCGGTTAATACTAATAATATTCCTATAATTATTAAGAGCAATAAATTATTATCTATTCTTCTAAAAAAATAGGCAATTAAGATAAATAATACATTTATACTCATCAAAACTAAGGTAACTTGTACATGAGTTAAACCTAAATCCAACAATAGATGATGTAAATGATTTTTATCCGGATGAAAAGGGGATTTCCCTTTAATGATCCTTAAAATCATTATTCTGATAGTATCAAAAATCGGTAAAATTATAATCGTGATAATAAATATAGTACCTGAAGGAATATAATCTGGAGAATCAACTAATGTTGAATTAATTTCTAAAAATTTAATAGAAAGAATTGCTGAAATAAGACCAAGAAGTAATGAACCGGTATCTCCCATAAAGATAGTTGCCCTGGAGAAATTGTATTTTAAAAAAGCGATAACAGATCCGGCTGTTGAGTAAGCGACAATAGCCAGTTCGATCCGGTCAATTTTATAGAACCAAAAACCTAAAATCAATGTAGTTAGAAGAGCAACGGATCCGGCAAGCCCATTTACACCGTCAATAAGATTAAATGCATTCACAATGGCGATTATTACAAATAAAGAAAAAACAATACTCCACAGAAACGGTAATTCATGTATACCTAAAATACCATGAAAATCGGTTATGATCACATTTGCCTTAAAAATCAATATCAATGCAGCTAATAATTGGGCGCTGAATTTTTTTATAGGGACGATAGGATCTATATCATCTTTGGCTCCGATTAAAAAAATAATTATAAAAGCCGATAAAATATATTGTAAATCACCTAATGAATTAAAAGGCGTCCACAAAATAATAGAAAATAATAATCCAGCAAAAATACCTATTCCTCCTAATCTGGGTGTTACTTTTGAATGAGACTTGCGATGATCGGGTTCATCATATAGTTTTTTTTTGTCTGCAATATAAATAATAGCAGGAATAACCCTGAAAGTAAGTAAAAAAGCCGTTATAAAAGCCAGGATTATATTGTACATTATTATTTTTCAGAGTTATTCATGTCATCAAAAATCTTTTCCAGTTCCTTTCCGAGCTTATCTATTCCTTTCCCAAGATTTTTCAATCCGCTTTGAAAATCTTTTGCTGCTTTTTTAAAATTTTTATCATTTTTGATCTTATCTAAAATCTTTGTTACATCTTTTTCCTTATCAACTAATTCATCGATATTGTCCAGGAAATCATCCACATCATCATTATCAATATTCAAATTCATAGATATTTCGGATCTTATACGGTAAAAGGAATATTTGATTCCGTATTTAACTATTTTTTTCTTATCTCTTTCTGTTAATTTGTTTTCAAACTTGTCATAACATTCTTCCGTTAGTTTTTCAAATTTAGCATCTGCTTTTTCCCAGTCTTTTTCGGTAAAATCATCATAGTTGTTTTGTACCTTATCTATGAAATTTTCAAATGAAACAATATACAAAGTTTTTGAAGTGCATTCGTCAAAAGTACAATTGCTAAATAAAAAGATAATACCTATAAATAAAACAATGATTTTTTTCATGTTAATAATTTTTATTTTCAATCAAAATGATTCTAAATGAGTAGATACCAAAATTAAAAACACTCTGCCTGAGTAGTTACAATTCGCATATTTACTCAGATAAAGTACTTGTCTTTGTGAACCTTTGTGTTCTTTGTGCCTTTGTGTTTAAAATCTCAATATACATTAAAATAGACACAAAGACTCTAAGTCCACAAAGTAACACAAAGAATTTCTACTTCATGTAAAAATACCAATAATATGCATTTTATTTTATTTGCTCAGGCGTTACTAATCGGGCTAAAGCCCAAAAACAAACAACCTGAGTTGTTACCAATTTGCAAAAATAGTATTAATTTTTCTTATTGCCCTTAATTTATCATTATTTTAAATAAGTACATGTTTTATTTATGTTTGTAAATAGTTAAGGGAATTAACCATATTTTTCGCTTTTAATTGTTAATCCAAATTTATTAATTATGAAAAAAACACTATTATTAGCATTATCAGTTTTATTTATTTTTAAACTTGAAGCCCAAAATCTTAAACCATATATACTTGCCGGATATTCTACACAGAGTATCTCCGAAGTTAAAAAAGAAGTTAAACAAAAACTTAAAACAGAAGGATTTAAAATTTCGGGATCTTACAATCCTTTATCTTCAAATAAAAAAATTGTTATTGCCGTAAGCGATAATAATTTAATTTCAGCAGTTAAAAAAACAGGTGGATTCAGAGGATTTGCACTTGCTTTGAGGGTGGCATTAACCGAAGAAAACGGTAAAATAATGATTTCATATACCAATCCCGAATATTGGGGAAGGGCATATTTTCAAAAACAATGGAAACAGATTGCTTCACTATATTCAAATGTTGATTCAAAATTCAAAAATGCACTATCCGGGTATATGGGTGAAAATTTTGTTCCTTTTGGTTCTAAAGATGGTTTATCTGCAGGTAGTCTGAAAAAATATCACTATATGTTCGGAATGCCATATTTTGAGGATAATGTTAAATTAAAAGAATTTTCTGACTATGGTACAGCTATTGCAACAATTGAAAAAAATCTAAATTCTAAGTCTATACCTGCTAAAAAAGTTTACTCTGTTTTCTTAAATGATAAAAAAATCGCTTTATACGGTATCGGTTTAACGGGTAAAGACGGCGAAAAGTTATTTATGCCCAAAATAGATGTTTCATCGCCAAAACATACTGCTTTTTTGCCTTATGAACTCTTAATAGTAGATAATAAGGCATATATGCTTCATGGAAGATTTCGCATAGCTTTATCTTTTCCTGATTTATCTATGGGACAATTTATGAAAATAGTAAGTACCCCCGGATATATTGAAGATACTTTTAAAGCGTTGTGTAAGTGAATTTATAGGGAAAACCAAATATCCCTGATACGTGTTCCTTTGGGAAAGGGATAAACGTGAATAGCCACCGGTGAAACCGGTGGTATCCAAGCAAAAGGGGTACAACTCCGAATGGAGTTGAATGTGATATTCCGCTTGAAACATAAAGAATTCCATTATTATTTATTGAACTCCTCCCGAAAGGACAGAGGTGCCAATGGGACAAACCCTGCATCAAATCTCCTCTCTCATTATTGTCACTTCATCATTCAATTTCTCCAATTCGTCAGAAAACTATTTAATATCACAAATAATCAACAGATATTTGCAACTTGAAATAAATAAGGAAAATTTTTGCTTTCTACTTTTAACATAATTCGGATGATAAAAAACGGTTGAAAAGCAACGAAAAAGTCCTTAATACACATTAATTATAATCAAAATCAAAGCATGAAACATTTATTTATTTTAGTTATTACTTTTGTTACTTTTTCACAATCTATTGCCCAAAATAATTATACGCAAACAATAAGAGGGGTTGTTATTGATAAATATTCTCAAGCAACTCTGCCCGGGGCAACTATTGTTCTTCTTGATTCAAATCCAATAATTGGAACCGTTTCCGATATTGACGGTAACTTTGCGCTCGAAAACATTCCGGTCGGAAGACATGGTATTTCCGTTTCCTTTTTAGGGTACAATACAGCTACATTATCCGGTTTAAACCTAAGTTCGGGAAAAGAGCTTGTATTGACTATCGA
>JALVEG010000179.1 GCA_027031145.1 Saprospiraceae bacterium
CCTGTGAATTTCTCTTTTATGTTTCAGCCAGGCTTCCCTATCATTGGGGTGGATAATGCGCTCCATAAGAGAAGGATCATCTATAAATTGTTGGGGAGAATATCCGGTTATGCGCTCACAGGCCGGTGAAACGTAAATGAGTCTTCCGGCCGGATCCTCCCAATACTCCCAGTCAGCGGTGAAATCCGCAATAATGCGAAACTGCTCCCTGCTCTGTTCAAGTTCAGCGGCAAACATTTTAAGCGCACGCGCCATTTTATTAACAGCATCTATTAGCTCATCGATCTCTCGCACTCCACTCTTTTTAGAAATACGTTTATCAAAATTGCCCCTTTTTATTTCCTGAATGGCTGACAACAAATTGGAAATAGAATCAACAAAACGAACACTGAAAAACAAGGCCACCAAAATAGAAAGAAGTGAAAAAATAAGATAACCTACAAAGATAAAAAAACTTGTTTTTCGTGGAATTTCCTCGAAATAAGCCCGAGACAAGTCCAATCTTAAGAAAGCACGAATAGACTGATCAGAAAAAGAAGAGGGCGAAAAATCAAGAGGAAAAATAGACACATATACAGGACCAAATTGAGGAGAGTTTATATATCTATTCTCTCTTAAATATACTTGTGGAAGATGATATTCTCCTTTTTCATAAACTACAATTAAATCACCTTGTTCATCATAAACAGCAAAAGCTAAAAGATAAGGATATATTTCAGCAATCTTTTTTGCTTCATCCAAATATGCGGGAGAATGAGTAATAAGATATACTTCTAAAGTATCAGACAATGTAATATAAATATAGCGAGAAGAATCCTTAATATTAGCATCTATAGTTCGAGAGGTTATATATTTAATCACTACAAAAGAAAAAGCAAGAAAAAAAGTTAGAAGCACAAAATAACTCAAAAAAAGCCTAAAAAAGAGACTATCTTTAATGCGATTGAAAAAGTGAGCTATTTTTAAGATCATAAAACTTAATCTTAATAGGCACCTTGAGTTGATTTAATGACTTGAAATTCTTATTAGCTAATTGAGAAGATAAATAATCAAAATCATAATAAACAACCACATCTATTCCATAATTTAACATTGCAGGAGACAATCCAACTAAAATTTTCGAACAGCTAAGAGATAAAACAACAAGATCTTTCAAAAATGAGGGATGCATAAAAAGAAAATCAGGTGCTAAAACTAAAATATCAAATTTCTTTAAAAAAATTTTTCTTAAATTCTCTTTTAAATCACGCAATTCTAGTAAATATTTAGGGGCTTTAGAAAAATTATCAATCCACCACTTTGTTTTTTCAGTGTAAAGATAAATAATCTTTTTTTTAGGATAAAAATGTTTTATCTTTACCAAAACTTCATTAGGAGTAGGAAAAAGATAAAAACAACGGACCGTAGAATTAGAATGACATTTTGTCACAAAAAAAGCATAAATTTTACATTTATCTTTATAAGATAAAGCCCTCTTGAGGGCTAAGTCTCCTAAAGTTACTATCATTTTAAGATCATCATCAAAACATTTATCTATTTGATTTAATGCACAAATTTTTATTTGTTTTTGTTTAAAATTTTTTGCCATTTTTTCATAAAATGGAATATCTTCACGATAAAGAACAGCTATCTCAGCAGAAAAACATTTTAAAACCCCAAAAGCAAAATATAAAAAAACCAAAGGAAACAATATTCTCATCCGGGAAGCTCAAAATAAAAATCAAAAATAAAATAATAGTTTAAGTCCAAAACTTCTACCTGGCATCACATAATTGTCAGGGTAAAAATGTGATAGATCAGGATACCTATAATGATGATCCCACAAGTTATAAACACCAACAGTAAATTCAAAGCGAGGCTGAAAATACCGAATAATTAAATCAGAAATAGAATAATCATCAATATCATAAGAAGACCAACCACTTAAATAGTAAAATCTATAATCGAAAGATAATCCTTTAAACAAATGTTTAAAAAGATTAAAAGAAAAAACATGATATGGGACACAATGAAAACCCTTAGGATTTGAGTGATCAAAATATGCATAAGAAAAAAGAAAATAATCTAACTTACCAAAAATATATTTACCTTCCAATTCTATACCTTGCGTATGGGCCCTAGATGACGAATTTTTATAATAAAAGTTAAAAAATTTATCAGGAGCTAAATATATTAAATCATCATAATCGTGGTAAAAATAGGTAATACCAAACTGAAAAAAAGAAGAAGAATAAAATAAACCTATTTCATAGGCTTCCATCTCCTCTGCATCTAAAGAAGGATTGCCGGAACGAGGCAATACAGGACAACTTTTTAGATATAATTCACGAAAAGAAGGAGCCCTAAAACCTTCTCCATATAAAATTTTAAAATGCCAAGATTTTTTAAAGTTAAAAACCAAACCAGCCCTAAAAGATAAATTATCACCAAAATCATCATAACGATCATAACGCATACCTAAGGTCAGAAAAATATTTTTACCAAACGAATATTCATCTTGCAAATATAATGAATAATAAAAACGATCTTCTTCACTAATCCATTCAAAGATATCACTTAAATTATGAAGACGAGGGATATTGATATATGA
Source organism: Saprospiraceae bacterium (assembly GCA_027031145.1). GTDB lineage: Bacteria > Bacteroidota > Bacteroidia > Chitinophagales > Saprospiraceae > JADJGA01. The sequence continues at coordinate 2,591 of JALVEG010000179.1, forward strand.
ATAAACATTATTAATTGGTAAAATATTTTCATAATATTTAGGATTCTCTAAAGAATCATATTGCAATACTAACCCACCAAAAAGACGGTGCTTACCAAATTTATACCGAGTTTTCAATTCATATCTTGCCCGAATCGTTTCCGATTTTCTCTTCCATCTTAAACCATAAGGGAAATAATAAATATGACCAAAAGAATCCATAATTCGAGAATTTTTGGGATAAAAATCTGCAAATAAGTCGTGATAATAATAAGAAAAATGGGCAAGTTGCTCGATAGATAAGGAATCAAAATAAACTTTATAAGAAAGATTTAACATAAAATTTTGACGAGCAAAACGAGACCTATTAGAAGGAACACCACTTAAATTATAAGGTATACCATTAGCATGGTTTACATAAAAAATATCGAAATCCAAATCTTTCCAAGAAAGACCAGCATAAATTTCTTCTCTTCTTTCCCAGTCTGAAGTATAACGATACCTTGGAAGATCTTTACTTAAAGAAAACAAAGGAAAAGTAGAAAAGCGATCTTTTTTAATAGGAAGAGAAGAACTGTTTTTGTCTCGATGAACAAAGTCAAACCAAAAATTAAAATCTTTATTTTTTTTATCAAATGACAAGTTGAACTCATCAAAGTCGTAACTTCCACGCCAATATCCAAAATGGTCAAGATAATCTCTCTTAAGGACTATATTAATAACCCCTGTAAAGGCTTCAGAACCATAAAGGACCGAACCAGGCCCTCGAATTACTTCAATTCTCTCGACCTTATCTACTGAAAGATCGGCAAAAAATAGGGTTCCTCCCCCAGTTAAAGGATTATTGACCGGAATACCATTCAAAAGAAAAAGTATCCTTTCGCTTCCAGAAGAATAAACCCCTCGCATACTCACTATAGGAACACCAGAAATATCCAGGCCTACAATAAGTCCTGGTACTAAGCGCAAGGCTTCTAAAACGGTACGAGCACCCATGTTTTTTATGTCTTCAGCAGTTATTACCGTGACGGTGGAAGGGGCCTCGAATTTAGATTGGGGGCGCCCGGTAGCAATATTAGCTAATTCTAAATACGAAAGCTCCGCTTCTAATTCTTTGGCTTCTAATTGATGGCCCCAAAAGGAGAGAAACAGACCAAAAAAAAACGCAAAAAAGACACCTTTTATGTAAAACACTTGGGCACCTAGACAAAGGGAATTTTTGCTATTTTAGCAGATAGAAAGGGAAGAACAAGAAGAATTAGCCCTTTTCTCGTTGAAGACAATCTTTACAGAGACCGCGCAGCTCCAGATAACGCTCTTTTATCTCCCCCCACTCTTT
>JALVEG010000180.1 GCA_027031145.1 Saprospiraceae bacterium
GAGGCAAGAGATTGTTCATGGATTGATGATGAAACCAACGGAAAATTGCGAGAGCCACTTCTCCGGTATACTCAGTTTGCGAGATCGGTTGATAAAGATAATGCCTATGGTCATTATTGGAATATCGGTTATGGTTATTGGGAAAATACGGGTCAAATGATTTTGTCCTCACCTTCAGTCTTTAATTTTTTCCTTCCTTATTTTCAACCAAATGGTCCGATAGCGGAAAAAAATCTAATAGCACCTGAATTTCAAATTCACAATTCAAAAACAAGTATCGGATATTTGAATTCGGTATTTGAATGGACCAGATATGAATATCTGATGAGTGACTGGGTTCGTGAGCATCCCAATGTTTCAACTGATTTTTACAACTACGAACCACTTGCCCGCAATCCTGAAGTTCTTTTGAATTACCTGGATATTGTCTATACTTACGGGATGTTAACTGACAGAACCAGGAAAATAATACGCAATAATTGTAATCAGATGGTGAATTCCAGTTTCAAGAGAAACAGGTCTCAACTGGCTTTGTACTTGCTTTTGGTGTCACCTGATTTCAATATCCAAAAATAAAACAAATAGAAATAATATATTGTATTAAAAAATAATAAATATTATGAAAATAAATAATATATCAAGACGTAACTTTCTAAAGAATACTGCGAAGTTTGGATTGGGAGCTTCGTTTTTATCTCCTTTTTTCAATCTTAAAGCACTTGCAAATCCTTCATTTTTAGTACCGGAAATTGCAGATGATTACAAAGTACTAGTTTGTTTTTTCCAGAGTGGAGGCAATGATTCATTCAATATGCTCATGCCTCTTGGAAGTGAATATGATTTATATAGTCAGACACGATCAAATCTTGCAATTCCCAAAGATGAAATTTTACCGATAAATGCTACAAATACGGGTAACAGAAAGTTTGGACTTCATCCTTCAATGGAGGAAATTCAGGCTTTATTTGAAAAGAATAAAGTCGCATTTATTTCAAATATTGGAACTCTTATACAACCTACTGATGCTCAACAAGCTTATGACGAAACAGTACCATTGCCCTTAGGGTTGTTTTCCCATGTTGATCAGCAGCAGGAATGGATGACAGGAACCCCTCATAAAAGGGATATCAAAGGTTGGGGTGGTAAAATTGCGGATAGCTTTCAGGATATAAATCCGCAAAATTCTATTTCCATGAATATTTCACTCGGAGGAACAAATATATTTCAAACAGGAGATAAAACAATTGAGTTTTCTATTGGTATCGAACAATATGATTTTGGAATATCGGGATACGGGGATGAAAATTGGGATGGATTTGGTCAAATGCTGACAAATGGTTTGGATAGTCTTGTCGAACACAAATACAATGATCCTTTTAAGCAAACTTATGTTGATATTATAAGGAATTCAAGAGACGGACTTGAGATATTTAGAGATGCTTTGGAAAATACAGATGATCTGAATACTCCTTTTAGTCAAAATGATCTGTCAGGTGCTTTTAAAACAGTGGCAAAAATAATTAAAGCAAATTCTTCGCTGGGTTTCAAGAGGCAAATATATTTTATAGATTATGGTGGCTGGGATCATCATGATGAACTGCTCGATAGTCAAAATGCAATGCTAAGAGAAGTTGATGCAGCTTTTGGGGAATTTTACGGTGCTATGGAGGAATTGAATATGGAGGATAACGTAACTGTGTTTAGTATGTCGGAATTCGGACGGACTTTGACCTCCAACGGAAATGGTACCGATCATGCCTGGGGAGGCAATGTAATGGCGATGGGAGGTGCTGTTCGAGGTAAGCAGATATATGGCGATTACCCCACTCTCAATCTTGATAATGAGAGGATGTTGTGGGATGGCGTATTGGTTCCTACTTTGTCAACAGATGAATACTTTACGGAAATAGCTCAATGGTTTGGGGTAAAGCCGGATCTTATTCCTCAATTATTTCCCAATATAAATAATTTTTATAATCTGAATTCAGGGCAACCGCCAATTGGATTTTTAAGCGTATAAACTGAACTATATTATTTTATTAAAAAAAATTAAACAGATGAAATATATAATTTCTTTAGTAATAGTTTTAACAAGTGTTTTACAAATAAACGCTCAATGTTATCCTGACAGGCACAATACTACATGGTTTCATGGTTGGGAATCATGCGAAATGTCAGAAAATCCAAATACATCAAGAGGAGTATCTCATTGGATACTATATGATCTTGGACATGTTTATAAACTTGAAGATGTTCATCTTTGGAATGTAAACGATCCGGAGCATTTAGAAGATGGAATAAAGAATGTGGTTTTTGATTATTCCACTGATGGCAATGACTGGGTTGAATTCGGTGAACAATCATTTGAAAAGGCAACGGGTCAGAGTATTTATGAAGGTGAAAATGCATTTAGTTTTGATGGCATAAAAACCAGATATTTGTTGATGACAGTAATGGAAACATGGGGTGGAGAATGTGCTGGTTTTGGTGAGATCAGAATTGGTGTTGCTCCCATTACTGCGACAGAACTTGTGAATTTTGACATGGATTGCGATGAAAAAGACGGTCATACAGAATTGAGCTGGTCACTTATAAATGAATCCCAAACAGTAATTTTTGATATAGAGAAAAGTGAGGATGGCGAAAACTGGAATGTTATCAATTCAACCGGGAATATTGCGGTTCAACAAGGTCAAAATGAATATAAATACACGGATAATTCCGATAAAGATGCATATTACAGGATCAAAGTGACAGATCAATCAGGTAATTCGACATATACGAATGCTCATTTTTGTTCAAAAGGAGAAATAAAAACCAATGTCTTCCCCAATCCTTTCAATGAGCACTTTACAGTTGAGATTCTTGCACAAAATGATGATCCTGTAATTTATGAACTGACAGATATCTATGGAAGAAAAATAAAAAGAGGAGTAATAAATTCTACTTCTGTTATTAATACTCTGAATTTTGATAATTTAGGTCTTGAACAGGGAAATTATTTTTTCACTGTACGACAGGGAAGTAAAACGGGTCATCTGAAATTGGTAAAAATGAGTTCGGGAAAATAATACAGGTTAATTTAAAGAATTGTTGCTATTCCAACAATTCTTTTAAAAAATAATTTCCTAATTCCGTACCGTGGCCTAAAGCAATAGAAATACGTTTGTATGCAGAAGATACAATATCGCCTATTGCAAAGACATTATTGGCTGAAGTTTTATATTTGTGAGAAACTCTGATATATCCTTTTTCGTCAAGTTCTATCCCTGATGATATAAATCCGGAGTTGGGTAAATATCCTATTTTGAAAACAACTTTGTCTACTTCCAGAATTTGTTTTTCATTTGTATTCAGGTCTTTGACTTCAATAGATTCAAGCGAATTGTCACCATTTAATTTTGTTAATATTTTATGGTTTAAAACAATGATCTCAGGGTGATTCAGAACTTCTTCAACCAGATCTTTTCTTGATTTCCATTTATCTGATTTATTTACAAGATAGATATCGGAAGTATATTCACTTAAGCGTAAGGCTGCTATTGTTGCATTATCTCCGCTTCCGATAACAGCAACTTTTTTGTTTTTAAAATCTTCCAGATTATAACTTATCCGGTAATAGATATCTTTGTCAAAACCGGTATTTTTAGATTTCGGATCGATTTTAAATCTGCTTCCGGTTGCGATGATAACATAATCATAAGTGATTTCTTTGGCAATTGAATTTTGAAGATACCGGATTGTTTTTTTTATGGGGTTAATATTTATTACTTCGCAATTATATTTTACAGGCAATTGATATTTTTCAACAAAGTCATTAACTTTTTCGTACAATTCCAGTCCGTTTTTATATAATCCGGTTACGAAATCTTCCAATTCATTATGAATTTCGGGCAGTTGACCTC
>JALVEG010000181.1 GCA_027031145.1 Saprospiraceae bacterium
AATCATATTTGAATGAATCGTAAGCCAATTCCAATTCTTTTCCTGCTGCCAGATGCAATAAAGCATCCCAGATCAAATCTGCTCTTGGTGGACAACCGGGAAGAAAATAATCTATTTTCACTATTTCATGACAAGGATACACTTTATCCAAAATAATCGGAAGTTCTTCATCGTTTGGCAGTACTCCATCATTATTGATGGTGGATGGGCCATCAATGTAGGCTTCTTTAATACATTCTTCAAGAGGTATTGTGTTTCTCATAGCAGGAAGTCCGCCCATCATGGCACATTCTCCAAGAGATACAAGTATTTTACAATTTTCCCTGAAATATTTCAAGACATGAATATTTTCACTATTGCAGCACCCTCCTTCGATTATTCCTACATCCACTGGCTTTGTGAATTTTTTAATATCATCGATAGGTGATTTGTTAAATTCAACCAATTCTATCAAATCCAGTATCTTTTCATCGATATCGAGAATTGACATATGACATCCGAAACATCCTGCCAGAGAAGTTGTTGCTATTACCGGTTTACTCATTATAATGTTTTTTACTATTAATTAATTTCAATTTCTTCACTAATTGATTTTTTATCATATTTCCTTTCTCCGATAGGTTGTATAAAGCCTTTTTCTTTCTTTAAAATACTTCCTACCGGACAATTTTCCATTGCTTTCAAAGCTTCTTCCTCAGTCATAGAGGCAGCAAGTTCTTTGTCAAGGATAATCCTGGCTTTATGTCCTCTGCCTTCCAGAGCAAAATAGTTTTGACCATCCTCTGTTTTGATTGTTCTGACACATCTTTTGCACAAAACACATCTGTTTCTTTCTATGATCAATTTTGGACTTGAAGCATCAATCTCTTTTTGTTCATAGGTATAAGGAAATCGCGGTACCATAATCCTGTATTGATAAGCAAGTGCCTGCAAAATACAATTGCCGCTTTTTTCACACGCAGGACAATAGTGATTTCCCGATACAAAAAGTGTTTCGATAATGATCTTTCTTAATTCGGTGATTTCATCAGAATTATTTTCTATTTCAAATCCACTATGGACTTTAGTTGTACATGCCGTTAAAAATCTTCCATTGACCTTTACATTGCATATTCTGCATGAACCGGAAGGTATAACTCCTTTCAAATGACAAAGGGTAGGGATGTAGATTCCGTTTTCTTCAGCGGCTTCTACAATCGTTTGACCTTCTTTGGCTATAACTTCTTGTCCGTCTATTTTGATTTTAATTGTTTTATCCATTATTTTTGATTTTTTATGTTTGTTATGCAGATGGAAATCTTCCGACAGCCTTTGCTCCGTTAATAATAGCTTTTTCAATATCAAATTCTGTTTCGTATTCAATTCCTTTTTGAATAATTTCAAGATATTCATTCCTGAAGTTCTCCAGACTGGATAATATTGGATTAGCTGCCGACTGTCCAAGGCCGCATCTGTTAGCTTTTTTCATTTGTTTTGCCCAATGCTCCATTTCAATAATATCTGTTTCAGTACCATGACCATCCAGTATTTTCTGTAATTTTTTTCTTAATATAACCGTTAGATACCGGCATGGAGCACATGAACCGCAGGATTCCTCAATAAAGAAATCAGTGAAATTTTTTACTATATTTAAAATATTCCTGGATTTATTGAAAACGATTATTGCACCTCCTGTGCTCATATCTTCGTAAGCTATTTTATGAGAAAATTGATTTTCTGACAAAATTTTACCTGAGGGCCCTCCTACAACTACAGCTTTTGTATTTAGAGCCCCTGCCATCTCTATCATTTCTCTTACTGTAATTCCCCATTCCACTTCAAAAACACCGGGAAACATTACGTCACCTGAAATGCTTATCAGTTTTGTTCCTGATGATTCTTTTGTCCCCATTGATCTGTACCAGTCAGCTCCTTTGTTCAGTATTTTAGGAATCGCATTGAGGGATTCGACATTGTTTATAACAGTAGGATTATCCAAATATCCTTTTTCAATTGGAAAAGGCGGCCTGTTTCTGGGTTCTCCTCTTTTTCCTTCACATGACTCAAGTAAAGCAGATTCTTCACCACAAACATATGCACCGGCACCAAGTTGAATTCTAATATCGAAATCAAATCCTTTATGTCCCAGTATGTTTTTGCCAAGAAGTTTGTTTTTTCCGGCTTTTTCAAGATTTTCATTTAGATAGGGTAAAAGGTATTCATATTCTTTTCTCAAATAAATAATTCCTTCTGAAGCACCTACAGCATATGCTGCAATGCACATACCTTCGAAAATATCCATGGGCAATTCGGTGAGTAACACTCTGTCTTTAAATGTTCCGGGTTCTCCTTCGTCAGCATTACAAACAATATATTTTTTGTCTCCATTTGAGGCTCTGCAATATTTCCATTTAAGACCAATTGGAAACCCGGCGCCCCCTCTTCCTCTAATATTAGAATTTTTAACCAGTTCAATGACTTCATCAGGAGTCATTTCCAAAGCTTTTTTCAAACCGGAGCCTGATTCATAACCTGAAAATATAACTCTTCCCCTTCTATTTAGATTATTTACGACCATACTGGAAATCAATTCATCCTGATTGTGCCCATCACCAAAACTATTGATCAGATCAGTTGCAGATTTGCCTTTTCTGAACTCTTTTATTATCTCCCTTACTCTGAAAGTGGTTATTTTTGGAAAAACTACACCATTTATAATAGCTGCCGGCTCCTGATCACACATCCCAATATCAGAAGTATCATAAAGACCAAATAATCCATCTTTTGAAATTGAATTGAATTTGATCCTGGTTGCATTCTCAAATGCTTTAGCTATCTTATTGCGATTGTATAATTCCGATACAATACCATTATTTAAATAGATATTATACTTTGCTGATTTATTTCTTCTGAAAAAATGATAGAAAGATAAAGTTTGTATCACATCAACAGATGATATATTAAAATAATGACCTATTTCTTTAATAGCATTATCATCAATATGACCAAATTCTTTCTGAATATCATGAAAAATATCCATCATACGGTTTTTATCATTGTATTTATTCAAAATGTTTTTCACTATGTTATCCATATTTAAGAATTTTGTATCTAATTGTAGAATCATTTTAATTTCTAACGCAAAACTATATTTGAAAAATTTATTAAACAATAGGTAAAATGCCTTTGGATTAATTCTAAATTATATTTGGAAAACAAGTTAAAACACATACTGAAAGCATATTATATGTTGTTAAATTGAAATATACCAAATTATATATTATAATTAAGTAAAGGTTTTTTAATATATTTCAAACTTCATTTTTAAATAAATGATAGTTTTGAAAGGGTTTTTTACAGATTATATAATAATGTAATATGTCTATAAAATTGTGTATTTTGCAATTTATTGGGTATCAATAAAATGCATTTGTTTTTATTAGTGACTCAATTATGTTTGAATGCGTAATTTAAATTAATTCTAAACATTATTTTTTTATAATTGGCGACAATTCGGTATTTTTTTTATTAAATTCTATTAAAAAACTGTTAAAATTTCTATTTATATGTAAGAATACAAACCAAATATATTAATTTAGTGTCTATAAAATAAAAGATGATAAAAATATGAAACTTAAACAAAGTGTTATTTTTTTATTTTTAATAACTATTTTTGTCGCTTCATGTGATAAAGATAAGTTAATTGTCGAAGGAATGGCTCCAGTATATATTTCCGCTACAGATTTCACTGTTGTAAAAAGTTTACCACCTCAAGCTTTTGAAAATCTTGGAAAAATTGTCAATGTTGGTAATTATATTTTTATAAATGAAAAAGAAAAAGGCATACATGTTATTGAAAATTCTGATCCCTCAAATCCACAAAATATAAGATTTTTAAATATTCCGGGTAACCTCGAGTTTACC
>JALVEG010000182.1 GCA_027031145.1 Saprospiraceae bacterium
TGTGAAACAAATAATAAAAAAGTAACTACTCAGGTAGAATCATTTTGATTGAAAAAACCACTTTTTTCGCCATATTTCAGCTATTTTTTTTGACGTAGCTCCACTATGCCTTCAAAAAATAATCTTCATCTGACAAAAAAATTGATTTTTTTCATTTCAAAAGCACCCTACCTGAGTAGTTACTAAAAAAATAATTAATTTTTATTGAATTATTTTCTTTGTTTCTTCGTTTTATAAATAAAAATGAAATCGGTTTTATTAACAGGAGCATCCGGAACAGTTGGATCTCAAGTACTAAAACAATTATGTGAAAAATCTGATGAATACAGCCTTACTGTTTTTGATAAAAAAAATAAAATTTCTTATAAAAAACTCAAACCATTTAGAGAAAAAGTGGAAATAGTTTGGGGCGATCTGACAAATAAAAACGATGTTGATAAAGTATGCTACAATAAAGATTTTGTAATCCATTTAGCAGCAATAATTCCCCCACTGGCTGATAAAAAACCTGATTTATCATGGAAAGTAAATGTTGAAGGAACCAAAAACCTGATAGAAAGCCTTGAGAAATATTCACCTGATACATTTTTACTATATAGTTCTTCTATTTCCGTTTATGGAGACAGATTAAAAGACCCGTGGATAAAAACAGATGACCCCTTGCATCCCAGTCAAGGAGATGAATATGCTAAAACGAAGATAGAAGCTGAAAAAATAATTCAAAACAGTAAATTGGACTGGACTATTTTCAGATTGACGGCAATAATGGGAGGGCACAAAATCTCTGAATTGATGTTTCACATGCCATTGGAAACACACTTGGAAATAGCGACTCCGGAAGATACCGCCAGAGCTTTTGTCAATGCATTAAATAAACGAAAGCAGCTTTCAAAGAAAATATTCAATCTCGGAGGAGGTGAGAAATGCAGAATAATCTACAAAGACTTTTTAAACAGATCCTTTGAAATATCCGGATTAGGAAAACCCGATTTCCCTAAATATTCATTCGCTGAAAAGAATTTTCACTGCGGTTATTATGCTGATGGAGATGAGTTGGAGAATATTCTTCATTTCAGAAAAGATACCATAGATTCATATTTTGAAAAGCAAAAAGAAAAAACAAATAAATGTACTAAGTTTTTTACATGTATTTTCAGAAGTACTATTATAAAACATTTATTAAAGAAATCAGAACCTTTAATTGCATTTTTTTCTAAAAACATTAAACTAAAAAGGCGATTTTTCAACTAATAATAATTAAGATACTGTGTTGAAATCCATTTTCATGAGAGAAGTTTGTAGATTTATAAAATAGTTTTGTTGAAACTTTTTTATTATTCAAAAGTGTTGTATATTTAAAGAATAAAAATGATCATGAAAAGAACAGAGTCTTTGATTCTTTTGGATATAGCACGAAAAGCAATACTTGAAAAATTGACGGGCAATTCTATTATTGATAAAAAAGAATTAATTAAGCAATATCCTGTTTTAAAAGAAAACAGGGCTGTATTTGTTACATTAAATAAAAGGAGAAAAAATAAGGCATTTCCTGAATTAAGAGGTTGCATCGGATCGATATTACCTCACAGGACTTTGTTAGATGATCTTATTCATAATGCTAAAGCAGCTGCATTTGACGACCCGCGATTTCCCCCGCTTGATTTTGATGAATTTGATGAGATCAGTATTGAAGTTTCTATTTTGAGCATTCCAGAAAAAGTGTATTACAGGGACATAGATGAATTAAAACGATTGATTGTTCCGGGAAAACACGGTGTCATTCTTAAAAAAGACTGGAACAGAGCTACTTTTTTGCCTGATGTTTGGAAAAAATTACCGGAATTTGAAGACTTTTTTGCTCATTTATGTAAAAAAGCAGGATTGCAGGAAAACTGTTTATTATTTCATCCTGATATAGAGATTTACACCGTTGAAAAAATAGAAGAACAATAAATAATTAATTATGAAGTATATTTTCCTATTGACTTTATCTATAAGTCTGATCGCATGCAATAACCATAATAAAGATTACGAAGCATTAAAAGGTAAAGTTGACAGCCTTGAAAACAAACTTGCGGACGCATATAAACCAGGATTTGGTGAACTAATGACTTCAGTCCAGGCTCATCATGCCAAATTGTGGTTTGCCGGTAAAAACCAAAACTGGAAACTTGCCGATTTCGAGATTCATGAGATCAATGAAGTTTTGGAAAATATAAAAAAATATCAATCGGAAAGAAAAGAAAGCAAATCCATTGATATGATCACCCCTGCAATTGATAGCGTAAAAACTGCTGTTAAAAACAAAAATCTGCAATATTTTAATAAAAGTTATATTTCATTGACCGATGCATGCAACAGATGCCATAAATTAACGGATTTTGAATTCAATATCGTAAAAATACCTGACAAGCAATCATTTAGCAACCAGGATTTTAAAATAGAATAATGGGGCGTATTTCATTTTTTCGTTTTCCCTACTCTTTGCCTCTGACTCCTAAAGGAGAATCAACCCGCAATGCGAAAAAATGAAATGCACCCAAATAATGGAACTAATATTTAGAATTATTTGTTTTATAAAAGATAATTTTTAAGTGAAATTAAAAAAGTATATCAAATTAAAGAAAAATTTAATATACAACAATTCGTAAGACAATTAAATTAGCAATTATGAAATTATTGATTGAAATTGAGAATAGTAAAATAGGATGGTTTTTGGAACTATTAAACAATTAATTTGTAAAATCTATTTCCAAAGTAACAAATAGTAATAATGAAATTTTGGATATCCAAAATCAAGATTTCTATAAAGATTTAGAACAAGCCATTTAGGAAGTCAACCTTGCTAAAGAAGGTAAAATAAAATTAAAATCGGCAAAAGAATTATTGGATGAACTATAAAATATAAACTAAATATGTCTGAATTTGCTGACAAAAAGTTTTATAAAAAAGAAGGGGATAAAATAGTTTGCCTCCTATGTCAGCATTATTGCAAACTCAAAGACGGACAAACAGGAGTTTGCGGTGCAAATAAAAACGAAGGCGGTAAATTAAAAAACCTTGTTTATGGCAGACTAGTCGCATTGCACATAGACCCAATCGAGAAAAAACCGCTTTATCATTTCCTGCCTGGAAGCGAATCATTATCAGTTGGTACTCTCGGTTGCAATATGCAATGTCCCTTTTGCCAAAACTGGCATATATCACAAGTCAGAAAAAGCGTCGATACCGCTGAATATATTTCACCTGAAAATCTCGTAAAAGCCGCATTAAAATACAAATGCAAATCAATAGCATATACATACAATGAACCCACGATATTTTACCCCTTTGCACGGGATACTGCTATGATAGCAAGAGAACACGGTATAAAAAACATTTTTGTCACCAATGGAATCGAAAGCAAGGAAGTAATACAAGACATGCCCGGCATAATAGACGCCTGCAATGTGGATTTTAAGTCGTACAACCCTGTTTTTTACAAAAAAGTATTGAAATCTCCTTTTGGAGTTCTCGAAACAATGAAACTCATCAAAAAACTCGGTATTTGGCTAGAAACCACAACATTGATAGTTCCGGGAGAAAATGACAGCGAAGAAGAATTGAATCAAATCGCCGGATTTATTGCTAATGAATTGGGAACAGATACTCCTTGGCATATCAGTGCATTTTATCCTCAATACAAAATGAATAATAAAATAGCTACACCAAGACATCTTCTTGAAAAAGCTTATGCTCAAGGCAAAAAAAACGGATTAAAATATGTCTATATGGGCAATATAGGAGTCACAAACACTACTTTTTGCCCAAAATGTGAAACAGCACTCATAGAGAGAAAAGGATATCATATCTTTTTTAATAAGATCAAAAATGGGAAATGTCCTAATTGCGGTACGGAAATC
>JALVEG010000183.1 GCA_027031145.1 Saprospiraceae bacterium
GATAGTTAATTGATAATTTTTATAAATAATTGATATTTAGAAAAAAAATGAAAAAAAATTTGGATTACAACATAGAAGGTCAGAGACACTCGCTTATCAAAGATCGTAGACACTAGCTTATCAAAGTATTGTTATTTTGTTCCTTTTTGGAGTTTTGATTGCAACTCATTTGTAAATAACTTATTGGACAACACCATATACCATGTATTAAAGTCTCGAATGACACTCAACATAAAAAAAATTAATCATGAAAAATCTAACTAACAAACGTCTTGTTTCCCTTGATGCTTTCAGGGGAATGACCATCGCATTGATGATATTGGTAAATATTCCCGGGAGTTGGTCTTATGTTTATCCACCGCTTGAACATGCGGATTGGAATGGATGTACCCCTACGGATTTGGTATTTCCTTTCTTCCTGTTTATTGTAGGAACAGCAATGGCTTTTTCTTTTTCAAAATTTAATTATAAATTATCTCCTGATTCATTACTAAAAACAATTGAACGAACTTTTTTAATATTTTTTATAGGTTTATTGCTAAATTATTATCCGTTTTTCAAACATGATCTGGGAAATAATGGATTTATACTAAACTTCCTGATCGTAATCTTCAGATTGATACTTTCGCTAATACCGTTTTTCTTATTTTTATGGATATTGAAACGTATCTTTGCTTTAATATCCTCTATAGTACATTCTTCAAAATCTGTTGTTTCCAAAACCCTGTATATAACAGGAGTAGCTTTAGGGTTTATTTTCCTGTTATTCCTTTTACCGGCATTATTAAACTTGATACCTTTTTACAATAAAGGCGTTTCTCATCTTAGGATATTCGGAGTATTACAAAGAATAGCATTAGCTTATGGTTTTGCGGCAATTATCGTTTTATCATTTGACAGAAAATACATTCCATATATTATCGGTATTATTTTGTTATTATATTGGTGGTTATTATGGTATTTTGTAAAAGATAATCCCTTTGGTTTAGAAACAAGTTTAGTTAGAAAAATAGACTTGTTCCTTCTCGGTGATTCTCATGTTTGGCATGGAAAAGGTATTCCTTTTGATCCGGAAGGATTGTTGTCTACTTTACCTTCTATCGGAACTCCTTTGATAGGATATCTGGTTGGCAGATATATTAAAGACAATAAGGATAAGTTTGGAAATTGGTTCTTTATATTGATCGGAAGTGGTATTGCTTTGATCATATTGGGTAAAGTCTGGGATATTTATTTTCCTATCAACAAATCCATTTGGACAAGTTCTTATGTATTATATACAGGTGGTTTGGCAATATTATTTTTATCCTTGTTTTATTGGTTGATAGATGTTAAGGCATATAAAAAATGGATAAACTTTTTCGTTGTTTTTGGTATAAATCCTTTATTTGCATTTGTTGTGCATGTCTTGTGGGTAAAAATACTGATCTATCTGATAAGATGGAAAGGAGACGATGACAAGATCGTAACGGGATACAGCTGGTTATTCCATAATGTTTTTCAACCGATAGCCGGAAATATGAACGGATCTTTGCTTTTTGCAGTTACTCATATAATATTTTTCTGGGCAATGCTGTTTATTCTTTACAAGAAAAATATAATTATCAAAATTTAAGTAACTACTATTTAACTTTTTACTTAAGTATTTGTCTAAAACTTGAATAAAATATTAAATAAGTGTAACTTTGCAAATAATTAAAAAAAGAAAATTATGATTTTATTATTAGGAATGCCGGGGGGCCCTGAATTAATTTTAATAGCTTTTATTGTATTATTATTATTCGGCGGAAGAAAATTACCTGAATTAATGAAGGGTTTGGGTAAAGGCATAAGGGAATTTAACAATGCTAAAAACAGTATTCAATCTGAAATAAATACGGAAATGAAAGAGATTGAAAAGCCTAAAATCGAAATTAAAGAAGAGGTTAAAGTTGAAAAGGAAAAAATCAAAGAATAAATTTATTTCTGGAGTTTTTATTTTTTTCACTACTTTAATTATAGTTAATGTTTTGCAAATAATATTTTTTAAATACTTTTTGCAAAACATTTTTACTTATATATTAAACTAATTATTTTAACAAATAAATTAAACAAATGAAAATTAAGTACTTATTTATTTTTGCATTATCATTCGTTTTTATTGCAAATATAAATGCCCAAAAATTCGGTTATATCAATTCTACGGAATTATTGCTTGCACATCCGGATGTGAAAAGCGCTGACAGCAAACTACAAGATTATCAGAATCAATTGCTGCAAAAAGGTCAAACAATGGCAGATGCATTTCAAAAACACTATGAAGATTATGTAAAAAAAGCAAATGCAGGTACATTGTCAAAACTGCAAATGCAGGAAGAAGAAAATAAATTGACCCAGGAGCAAAATAACATCAGGCAATATGAAGTAGATATGCAGCAAAAATTGTCACAAAAAAGAGAGGAATTGTATAAACCGATTTTGGATAAAATACAAAAAGCCATCAATGAAGTTGGTAAAGAAAATAATTATACTTTTATTTTTGATGCCGGGACAGGTGGGATTTTACATGCTGCCGAATCGGATAATATCATCGGATTGGTTAAAGCTAAATTAGGAATTTAATCGATTATTGAAATATAATTCGGGTTAAAGGCAGTAGTTTTTTAATAAACCACTGCCTTTTTTATTGTGGTATTATAATTATTCAAATTCTATATTGATAAAACGAATATGATTAAATTTCAAGTGTTCTTAGTAGTAAAAATACTTGGAGATACAGATTAATTCGACACAAATAATTGTTTTGTAGAGAGAAATCATAAACAGATGAAATTAATTATGCATTAATTGATATGTTAACCTTTGCGAAACGCTGCGCTACCTCTGCGGAACTTTGCGGGATATAAAATAATAACTGATTTTGTTGATTTTCCCGCTAAGGTCGCTAAGGATACGCTAAGGAGCGCAAAGGGAAACGATGACCACAAAAAAACCTTAACCAATTTTAAGTGTTCTTAGTGGTAAAAATACTAAGACAATAAATATAAAATATTAATCGGTTACAAAAAAATAAACAGATGAAACGAACATGAATTTTTTTAATCATAAAATACACACACCTGTGTGCTAAAGCACTTCGGTGCGCAGGCACAAGGTTATGATTATCCGTCAGCTGACGGACATGAGAGTTCCTGAATGCCATGCCTGCAAAAGTGTTTTACGGCAGGCAGGTATTCAAATTTTTATTATTTTATGGTAAAATAAAAATTTTAAACAGATGAAATTAATATCGTTTTTGTTTTTTATATTCTTTTCCCTGTCTGTATTTTCCCAAGATACAGAAGTGTATTTCAATAACGGAATTGTCTATATAAAAAACATTAAAATCAATTTTAAAGATACTGTTTTCAATAATAAAATTTATAGATTCCCATCCGATTGGAAAATAGATATGGGTTCTGACAGCATTCTCATCGCTTACCCGCAATCATGGAGATTGATGGAAGGCAGAGATGGTCATCTGGTTGCATTTCCCTATGAATGGACAGCTGATCATAGCCCTGATGGAAGAATTGTTCCATTTCCTTACGAAGAAAAAATCGTAAAAGTCAGAAAAAAAATAGAAAATTGTACCGAAACCGATACAAATAAGTGTTACCGCAATATCGATAAAAAAATAAATATATATGGTATCTATACTCAAACCGGCAAAGATAAAAGAGAAGTCAGATACTCAAATGACATGATACTGACACAAGGATCTGATGGCAGATTGGTCAATATTCCACAAAATTGGGAAGTTTCCCAAAACGCCAAAGGAAGATTGACCGCTTATCCTAAAAATTGGGCAGCGTATGAAATCGACGATAAACAATTTGCGATGCCTGAAAATTGGGAAATAGATTTTGAAACCGACA
>JALVEG010000184.1 GCA_027031145.1 Saprospiraceae bacterium
TGAAGAAGGAATGAATAAAAAAATAGAAGAGCAAAGAGCAAAACAAGCTAAAGTTTTGGAAGCAGCTAAAGTTGTGGAAGGAGAAATTGCAAAAAAGGTTTCAGGATTATTGGCAGATTATAAAGCCGGTAAATTAAAAGACAAAATGCAAAAAACAGAAAGCGGTGTTGATTTTTATGTCGTAGAAAAAGGTAACGGACCTAAAGTTGATAAAGGGGATAATGTCAAAGTTGCTTATTATGGTGTATTAAAAGATGATGGCAAAATGTTTGACAATTCATTCGGCAGAGGAGAAGACATTGAATTCAATGCAGGACAAGGAATGATGATCAAAGGCTGGGATGATGCAATGCTTGAATTGAACGAAGGAGATAAAGCTGTTTTATTTATTCCTTATAATTTGGCATATGGTGAAAACGGTAGACCTCCTGTAATTCCAGGCAAAGCAGATTTAGTATTTTATATAGAGGTTAATAAAGTAAATAAAGCTAATAAGTAAACGATATTTAACGACAGTTTATCATAACTATATCCGGTAGGCAGTAAATAATTGCTGCCTACTATTATAGTAACAACTCAGGTGGTTATTTTAATAATAAATAAATGTTATACACTGCAACATTCCATTAGCATAATAATATTTTCAAAACTTTCTATTTAGAACCCTTTCTTATTTCCCTTTCGCTTGGGCCGAGTTCTTCGCCAAAGGCTACGACCGCCGGCGAAAGCTTCAGCGAAGGAGCAAAAAGGGTAAAGATAATTGAGAAAACATTATTATGCTACCAACACCAAAACAATCAATAGATTAAACCTTCTGAGTAGTTACCTGTTATATTTTATTAAACAGATTAAAAAAAAGGCAAATGACAACAGATCAGTTACAACAATTGAAAAGTCGTTTGATTTCGATAAGGGGGTATCTTTGACATAGATAAAAGGCTTATCGAAATCGAAGACAAGGAGCAGCAATCATTGGATCCTGATTTTTGGAATGATCCCCAAAGAGCAGAATCCATATTGAAATCCATAAAACTGCATAAAAAAATCGTAGAAGAATTTAAAAAGAACGAATCATCAGTTGAAGATTTGGAAACTATGCTTGAGTTTTTCAAAGAAGGAGAAATTACGGAAGAAGAACTTGACAAGCATTTTGAAGAAGTAAAATCCATGATTGATGATATTGAATTCAAAACTACTTTGAATCAAAAAGAAGATGAATTATCATGTATTTTGGAAATAAATGCAGGTGCAGGAGGTACTGAAAGCAATGATTGGGCGGAAATGCTTTATCGTATGTATCTGATGTGGGCAGATAAAAATGGTTTTAAAACCTCACTTTTGAATAAAGTTGACGGAGATGTTGCCGGAATCAAATCCGTAGAATTTGAGATCGATGGTGATTATGCATATGGAATGCTCAAAGGTGAAAATGGTGTTCATCGACTGGTTAGAGTCTCTCCTTTTAATGCACAGGGAAAAAGAATGACATCTTTTGCTTCGGTATTCGTACATCCTATGATAGATGACAGTATTGAAATAACCGTAAATCCTGCTGACCTCGAATGGGATACTTTCAGAGCCAGCGGAGCAGGAGGACAACATGTCAACAAAACCGAATCTGCTGTAAGAGTGAGACATTTACCTTCCGGTATTGTTGCAGAGTGTCAGGAGGAACGCTCTCAACACATGAACAGGGAAAAAGCGCTTAAAATGTTGAAATCAAGACTATATGAGGTGGAACTGGAAAAACAAAGAGCAGAAAGAGATAAGGTGGAATCTTCCAAGATGAAAAATGAATGGGGATCACAAATCAGATCTTATGTTTTGGACGACAGAAGAGTAAAAGATCACAGAACAGGATATACTGTAAACAATCCAGATATGGTTTTAAACGGAGATCTCGGTGGATTTATTAAAGCCTATCTGATGTGGGCAGGAAGTAATAGAAATTGATAAATCTGCTTAATTTAGCATATAGATTTTATTTTTTACATCGAATGAATAGCTGTTTTCAGCAGATTCAGCTTTTTGTTCCCGCTCAATAGCTTTAAGAAGATAGTTATTCTCCCAATATACATTGCCGGCTACAAGATGATCTTCAATTACAATGGATTTCGATTTCATGGAATATACAAAATAATTTAAATCCGGAATCAACTTAACAACCTCTTTTTCCCTTTTTGTAACTATTACAAAATCTCCTTTTTTATTATACAATATTCTATAATTGTCTTTATACTTTTTGTGAGCGATAGTAGCTAAAATAACTTTTGATTTTTCCAGTTTTTTATTCGCAATTTTATGAGAAAACGAGCATGAAGTTAAAACACTAAAAATAAAAATTGCAATAACAAATCTAATCATAATAAGAAGTTGAATATATTAAGGATGCACAAAATTAGTATTATAATTGAAAATGACAAAAAATATTATATTACTTTATTGTTTTTTTTATTTCAAAGGGTAAGAAATAATTTAATTTCTAAATCCCAATTTTTGACACATGTTATATAGTGTTCCCGCTCTCACAGCAGTTTTGCGCTTATATAGTCTGGTGTATTTCATTTTTTCGCTTTCCATCCCCTTTGCCTCTGACTCCTCCCAAAGGGATAAATAAAGGAGAACCCAACACGCTGCGAAAAAAATGAAATACACCTATATCGTCCCTGTTAAAAACAACAATAAAATTGTGATTTTTATTGCTTTTATAAGTGTATATTTTTTTGCAACGCCACCTCCCCACGATGAAACATTTCATGTGTTTCACTGGGTTTACCCAGTGAAATAGGCTTTGCCTAAATTGTAAATTTATTTCGCAGGGGGGTAGCTGTGCAAAAAAAGAAAACAAGCCATTCAAGAAACCCTTACCAAAACCCTTAACCAAGTTCTACAAAAGACACTCCCCCATCACCCAAATTGCCGATATTTTGGAAATACGGGTGAGGAAGGTGAAGGGGAATTTAAAAAGTGAGGGAGTAGTGTGAGTAATATATTTCATTCTTTATTAAATACTACCAGATAATACTACAAATCATAGTATTCTTATTCCTCCCTCTCAAAAATATGTAATGTCTGATCCTGAGTATGTGCATATATCCTGTTACCGGCAACTCTAATAGTACCTACTTGTCCGCATTCATTAGGAAATTCATAGGTCCACACCACCTTTTCTAATAAAGGATCTATTATACCAATCCGAGCTACTTCTCCCATCGATTGTTTAAAGTAAATCAATCCTGATTTTACTTCATATTGCCAATCAGTAGAGATATTATATTTTTTAAATTCAGCTGTTAAATCAATTTTATGCATTCTTTGAGAATGTAAATCCAATATATGAAGATTTCCGGCAAATAAATTGTATAACTTATCTTCTTCAATTCTAGAAAACATAATTAATTCTTTGTATTTATGTTTTACTTTACCTTTCTTAACATCAATACAGAATGTTTTGTTATCGGGAGTACCACTTATGGCAAAGTATAAATCATTTTTATAAATCTGAAAATCCGAATGAATAAAAGCTTCTTTTGATCTACCCAAGCGAGCTATTCGCTTCTTCCACCAAACTTTGTTATCAAACCCAAAAACACCGATTCTTTCTCTGTCACGGCTGACAAATGTGTTTTCGTCAATAACTTTAGCTACTCCATTTATTCCGATATAAAGTTGATATGTTTCCAAAACATTATATGTAGATACATCAAATTTTGCAATTAATTTCTCGTTATTTTGATACAAAATAGGAAAGATTAAATTATTTATACTTCTTTTCTCAATTGAAATTGGCATACTGATTAAAACATCCAAATTCACAAATTTATCATTCAATGAGTTATATATCATAGTAACCATTTTCTCACTATCAGAAATAAAAATATCATTTCTATAT
>JALVEG010000185.1 GCA_027031145.1 Saprospiraceae bacterium
AAGTAACTCTCCCCTGTAAAACGCTTTACCTTCTCCCATCATCAGCAATGCAATTTGTGACATAGGCGCAAGATCACCGCTTGCTCCGACAGAACCCTTTCTGCAAACAAAAGGTGTCACTCCTTTATTCAGCATATCAATAAGAGTCTGTGTAATTACCGGTCTGACCCCGGAATTACCGTGAGCATGCACATTTATTCTTCCCAGCATTGCTGCTCTCACCCATTCTATGGGCATTGCATCTCCAATTCCTGCGGCATGATTATAAATAAGATATTTTTGAAATTCCTTTACCTGTTCATCTGACAGAACCACTTCGGAAAATTCACCGATTCCGGTATTTACTCCATACATTATTTCATGCTTGTCGATCTTTCTTTCCAGCATTGCTCTACAGGTTTTTACCCTGTCCAAAGCATCTGGAGATAATTCTACTTTTTGATTGTGTCTGGCAACATTGACCAGATCTTCTATGGTCAATCCCGAACCCTTTATTATATATGTATTCATTATTATAAATTTTATGTAAAATAGTTGAAAAAAATATGAAAAACGATCAATTCTCTGAGCAGAGATGCCCATACTTAAAAAAACTCAAAAACAAAGGCTTGTTCTGTTAAGTTTTATTTTAAATTCAAGATTTCTGTTAAACATAATTAATGTATCTAATTATGTGGTAAAATTACAAAAAACTTATAAATAAGTAATAATTTTGACTATTTTATTATATAGTGTCATCATTGATTGATTGTTGATATTATGAGTTACAAAGTAAAATTAGGATATTTATCCCTTTGATACTTGTTATTTTGGGAATTGTCCCTTTGGGAGGTATTCAATACATAATCAAACTTCCACTTTATTATCACATTTTATTTAGAACCCACCTCAATCCTCCCTTACAAGGGAGGAAGCTGCAACCCGCAAAACCTCTACTTTTTATCCCTAAAAATACCATTCCGGTTAAAACAAGATAAAACGATTGTAGCTTTTCTTTACGATTAAGCACATCCACATCTCCCTTCCCACGCTGAGGGAAGGGCTGGGGATGGGTGCTAAAACCGGAATCAATTATTAAAAGATGTGTCATAACGAAAGCCATATTAACCGATGTTATTTCTGTTTATGACAATTTACATAAAAAACCTTACTTTTTCTATATGCCGTTTATAGGAAACGTCTGGGTCCCATCGACAGGACATACAATATCAATGAGTAGATTTTTTATGCGCAGCACACTAACGGTAATACAACAACAAAAACAAAATAGGAATAATGATTCCAAGAATTGTATAAACCAATCCTCTTCCGGTTATGCTGTTTTTACCTTTTACGATAAATATTCCGGTAATTGCAATTATTATCAATCCGGCTGCAAAAAAATCGGAAAACCACAACCACCATTTTCCCGGATTATAATGAAGATAATTGACTGCATGAAATACCGGACGGCGTTTCCATTTTTCATATAAGATATCACCGGAAGGAAAAATAATAAAACTCCCTTTCTTCAAAAACACCTTCACAGCACCATTTCTCTTTTTGATATGTTTCTTATAATTTTTTTGTTCACCAAAAATATCTATTATTCTTAAAACATCCTCTTTATTGTTTAAATCATATGAAGACATATCCAAATGTACCTTATTATTTATTTTTGCATAACTGGGATCCCAATCATTGAGATGGTTCAAAGCAATACCGGAAAGTGAATATATAATTGTCATTCCAAATAAAAAATATCCTACATCCCTGTGGATCACTCTGAACCACCAGCGCCATTTTTTCTTTTTCCCCATAAAAAAAATTATTTCACAACTTCATATTCAATCCCGTCCATAGAATAAAAAGAAAGATATCCTTTATCGCTTTCTTTGATTTGTTTTCTCAACTTTGCAATTTTTTCCATATCTTCTTTGTATTCTGGGTCTTCCGCCTTATGATGGTCTTTAACTTCCTCTTCCCAATTTAGAAGATACTCTTCATCAACTCGTAATTCCTTAACTGTTCCCAAAACATTGATTGTTTCTCCTTCAATACTCTTGTCAAATTTTGAGATTTTATCCCCTGCCATTATTTTCAAACTTGCCTCGCCATCATCGCTAACGATCACAACTTTTTTACCTCCGTGTTTACATACATGGTCTACTGTTCCTGAAACATAAATTGTTTTACCGACAAAAGCATCAGCTTTTCCTTGGAAATCCTCAACAGGCACAATCTTTTTACCATTTGCATCATCCTGTGCATTTAGCCCGAAAAAACCGGCTATTGTAAATAACATTAAAAATAAATACTTCATAAATTTGATTTTAGTGTATCTACTCAGGTAGAATCATTTTGATTGAAAAAAATACTTTTATTGTCATACTCCATCAATTTTTTTGACATAGCACCACTATGCCTTTAAAAAATAAGCTTCATCTAGCACTAAAATTGAATTTTTTCATCTCAAAAGCACCCTACCTGAGTAGATGCATATTAGTTAAAAATAGTTTCAATTGCTGCGAAAATATTCATTTAATATTAACATACAAAAAAAACAGTTAAAATATCCTTTAATCAACAATAATTCGGAATAAATTTAAATAAAAAATTTTAAGTTGATTTATATAAAATCTTAAATATCAGAAGCATTTCAAATTCCCTAATTATAAATATTAAAATTTTTTGCAATTTATAACTAATTTATTTGCATAATTAAAATATATTACTTTATTTTGCAATATGAAATGATTTAATGGTAAAAAATCATCTCAGGCAGGATGCTGTATTCTATATAGCAGAAAGCAAACCTATATGCAAACTCGTTAAACCCAACCTGTGAGTTAATTGCCTACAAGGCGATATGATAATACTTAAATTAATTTTATAATACAATTAACTTATTTTTTAACTTAAATTTTATTCCTATGAAGAATTTTATTCAATCAAGAAATTTTTGGGAAAATTCAAAATTACATCTAACGCTATTTTTGTTTTTTCTCGCGCTGCTGTCTCTTAATACGGTAGCTAATGCACAGGTGGGCTGCACATTAACCGCAGAAAACTCGGTTAATGTTTATGTTGACGAAAATTGCGAAGGCAATTTGGATTACACTGCATTACTTACAGATGACGGTGCTGCTTGCAGCAATAATGCAAGTGATTACATTGTTTTTCTATATGATGAAAATTATGTAGAAATCGACCATGGAACAGGATCCGTTGTTATTCCTTCAGGAAATGTGGGTAATACTTTGTATGGCAAAGTAGAATATAATCCTATCGGTAATCAAACAGGTTTTATTCCGTTACATATTTTCGATAATATCAATCCTACAATTGATTGCCCGACAGATACTATGGAGGTAGCTTGCTGGCAAAGCGATTCTACAATCTTAAAGCCGTTAGACAACTGTTCAGATGCACATTTGGTTTGGACAGATGAATCGGTAACATCAAATGATTGCTCTTCAGGCCCCGGAGGATTAAATTGGCCATTTAGAAGGTTTAAACAAATATCCCGAACTTATGTTGCAGTTGATGCTTCCGGCAATCTTTCCGATCCTTGTGAAGTAGTGCTTAATATCAATTCTTATGATTATTGGAATGCATTCGGATATCCTAACGATTCTCTTTCTGCTAGAATTTGGGGTGTGCCAAATTTACAAAAATCTTTAGGAAATGCTATCTCATGTCAAGATGCTGATAACTATAAAGATGCAGATGGAAATTTTGATCCGAATAAAACAGGTTGGCCGGACTTAATTTATTGGGATGAAAATCCAACGACTGCAGAATTAGCTGCGGGTGATAGATTTGATACGGTGGCCATAGATAATAGTTGCAAATTTAATTGTAATCTTGCAGCTACTTATATTGATGTAAAAGTAAATACCTGCCCGGATTGCATTGAGAAAGTAGTTAGAACGTGGTCTGTTGTCGAAACAAATTGTGATCCGAATAATTATAATAGTTTGGTTCATGTTGATGTTCAGTTTATAGAAGTGGTGGACACAGTCCCTCCTGTAATAGTATGCCCGGATAATCAGACTGTTAATACAAATCAATTCAATTGTTTAGATACCTATACATTCCCTGTACCGGGAGTAACGGATAATTGTCAAACAGAATGGGAATGGGATATTTTAATAGAAAATAACAGCAATTTTCCACAGGTATTTATCGATAATGCCGTTGCAGGTGTAACAAATGTTCATGATTTACCTGTTGATACAAATCACATTACATATACCATTACCGAGGCTTGTGGAAACAAAAGCCAATGCACTTTTGATGTTATTGTTGAAGACAAGGTAGAACCGGTAGCTGTTTGTCAGACATTTACAACTGTATCCCTTACTTATGACGGGGAAGCACAACTTCCTGCTTTTGCTGTAAATAGCGGTAGTTATGACAATTGTAGTGTTGTAAGTCTTCAGATAAAAAGAATGGAAACAAATGATGCTTTTGCTGATTACGTAACTTATGATTGTAGTGATCTTGCAGGACAACCATGGATGGTAGTACTTGAAGTCACCGATGCAGCTGGCAATAAGGGACAATGTATGGTAAGTGTTGAAGTTCAAGACAAATTGCCTCCAACAATTACATGTCCTGATGACATGGAAGTGGAATGTGATTTTATATACGAACCGGATAGTTTGAAAAAATATTTCGGATGGCCTACTGCTCATGACAATTGCAATGTTGTTATAACTACCGATTCAAAAACTGATGAAAATCCTTGTTATTCCAATCCTGTCAAGATTATAACGAGACACTTCACAGCTACAGATGATGGAGGTAGAACAGATAATTGTACTCAGACAATTAATTTTGTTCATACCAATTATTTCGGATATGATGGTACTGTTACCGATGATGATGCTTTAGGTGCGATACATTGGCCGGAAGATAAGCATATAGATGGATGTATTAATCCTAATGATGCAGCAAACTCGGATAGCCCTCTCAACCCTGCTCAATCAGGTTGGCCTGTATTAGAAGAATATTCATGCGACCAAGTTGGATATCAAAAAAGTGATTTTGTCGTAGTAGATAATGATAATGATTATGACAACAATGAAGCCTGCTTTAAAATCATAAGAACATGGACTGTTATTGATGATTGTCACAAAATTAACGGTTCATTTGTAAAATGGCAACATGACCAGGTTATTTATGTAACAAACGATGTTGATCCGGTTATTGACGAGACTCCTGATAAAATGGTATGCACCTATGATTCTACCTGTGTTGGAGGATATATCGAATTGAAATATGGATTTTCCGATGATTGTACCCAAGCTGAAGATTTGAGATGGAAATATTATATTGATCTAAACAATGATAGCGGAAATGATGTAACAACATGGGAAATTGAATCTCCAATCCATAGTGGTGATACCATTGACGCAAGTGGTACTTATAATATTGGTACTCATAAGATAATGTATCAAGTATGGGATCAATGTGGAAATAGTGCTGTCAGCGTACAATTATTTACTATTCAAAATTGCAAAAAGCCAACTCCGATATGTATTGACGGTCTTACTGTGAATTTATCAAAAATGAATAATGAAACTGTAGCAATGATCAGGGACACTATGTTTGACGGTGGTTCATATCACACTTGCGGTTATGATCTTGTATTCTCATTCAGCAGCGATACATCAGACCATACAAAAACCTATACTTGTGACGACCTTGGCTTACAACCTGTAGAATTGTGGGTAACAGCTTTATTGCCCGATGGCAGCACAACTCAAGATTATTGTACAACTTCAATCGAAGTTCAGGACAACGACACTCTATGCACCAATCCACTACCTCACGGTATAGTATCCGGTGCAATCGTCAATGAAGACAACGAACCTGTGGAAAATGTTGAAGTAAGTCTTGTAGGCAGTGAATTAGGACTTCAAAAAACAAATAATGAAGGAAAATATGAATTTCCACCTGTAATTTACGGTAAAAATTATACTGTAGTTCCTCAGTCAGGAAATGATTATATGAACGGACTTTCTACATTAGACCTTGTTTATATACAAAAACATATTCTTGGCATCAAAGAGCTTTCATCTCCTTATGCTATGATAGCTTCGGATGTAAACAATGACCAGAAAATAAGTGCTTCAGATATTCTAACTTTGAGAAAACTCATTCTTGGGGTTAATGAAGTTCTTGATAATAATAATGCATGGAAATTTATTTCAAGCAGCTATAATTTCGAGAATCCTGAAAATCCGATAGCGGAGAAATATCCGCAGAACTTCAAGATTTCAGATCTTGAAAGTGATATGAGCGCTAATTTTATTGCTGTCAAAATCGGTGATGCAAGTGGTGATGCAACAGTCAACAATAACGGTGATGTTGAAACAAGAAACAGCGAATCCTTATCATTGGTTATAGATGACAATAAAGTTCAAAGAAACCAAACTGTTGAGATTCCTGTTTTTGCAAAAGACTTCAGCGGAATTCAGGGATTTCAGGCAACATTCACTTTCGATCCGAACTCAGTTAGTTTTGAAAACATTGAATCAGGTGCTCTGAACCTGGATATGAACAATATTGCTACAAACAGATTATCCAATGGATATCTGCCTATGAGTTGGTTCAATCCTACAGCAGTAGATATTGATGATGATGCTGTATTGTTTACATTAGTTTTTGAAAGCAATGCAAATGGAAATATTAGAAATATACTTTCCGTTAATTCTGATATTACAAAGAAAGAAGCATATAATTCATCATTGGAGAAAATGGATATAAATATAGAATACAGAAACACAGATTCTTCATTTGAATTGATGCAAAACAGACCTAATCCTTTTGCTAACAGCACTGAAATTATTTTTAATATGCCTGAAAATAGTGACTATGAGTTGAATGTTTATGATATAACAGGAAAACTGGTATTCAAAACTTCAGGATCAGCTGAAAAAGGATTGAATAGTATTGATATCAATAAAACCGAAATAAATACAACAGGAGTATTGTACTATACACTTAAAGCAGGAAAATACTCAGCAACAAAGAAAATGGTTGTTATTAAATAAGTTTAATTGAAGTGCAGCTTTAAAAAAGTTGCACTTCTTTTTTAAAAACTATTTCTTGAAGAATAAACTTCTTCTGATCAATCCCTCTTCATAATGATGGAGAGGGATTTTTCATTTTAGTAACTTTATTAAGATAACTGTATCTACTCATGTCAAATACTTGATACAAACAAAATAATACACGCTAAATCACCTCATTAGCATAATAATATTTTCAAAACTTTTCATTTAAAACCCTTTCCTGTTTCCCTTAAAAGGGAAATGATAATGGAGAAAATATTATTATGCTACCAACACCCAAACAATCAGTAAATTAAACTACCTGAGTAGTTACAGATAACTATTTTAATAATTAATTCAATGACTAATTTCTTTTGCCCATTCAGGAAAAACCGCAGGATCTATATGAAAAATATAAGTACCGAAATAATATACAAACAGGGTTAAAACAACAGCTCCGACCAAATTGAGAAACAATCCGGTTTTAGCCATTTGAGCAATTCGCAATCGCCGCGTACCGAAAACTATTGCATTTGGCGGAGTAGCAACAGGAAGCATAAATGCCATGGAACCTGCAATGGTCGCAGGAAGCATAAACAATAACGGGTTGGTTTCTATACTTACTGCCAAGCCTGCTAATATCGGCAAAAATGTCTGGACGGTTGCAGTATTTGAAGTCAATTCTGTAAGAAATGTTACAAGTAGTGAAATACTTAAAATAATTATAATGGGATGTACTCCTTTTAACCAAATGAGTTGCTGTCCAAACCATGAAGATAAACCTGATTCTTTGAATCCTGCTGCCAATGCAAATCCTCCCCCAAACAATAAGATAATTTCCCAGGGAATATCTTCTGCTGCCTTCCAATCCATTAAATATTCATTTTTTTTCGATTTCGAGGGTATAATAAATAAAAATATAGCCATGATTATCGCTACGGTACCGTCATTCAAATATTTTGGATACGGAAACAGATTTGCCCAACCTCTTAGATGGAAACTTCCAATATCAAGATCGGATCTGAAAAACCACAATAATGCAAGTAACACAAAAACAATACCCAATACTCTTTCTTCATAACTCATTTTCCCCATTTCCTTCATATCCTGATTCAGCATATTTTTGTCAATTGCTTTCCAGTCTTCATCTTTTTTTACAAATACAAAATATAAATATAAGTATAAAATGATAAATAAGATCACAGTTATGGGAAGAGCAAAAATAAACCATGATGCAAATGTAATATCAGGAGCAGCGGGGAAACTCAATTTATAAATACTTGAAAATGCCAGATTAGGGGGAGTACCAACTAATGTAGCAATACCACCAACAGAAGCACTATATGCTGTTGCCAATAAAAGTCCTATAGCAAAATGTTTTACTTTTTTTCTTCCGTTCAATTCCTCAAGTTTTACGATTATCGAGATCAAAATAGGAACCATCATCATAGTAGTTGCCGTATTACTTATCCACATCGAAAGAAATGCAGTAGCAAACATAAATCCAAATAAAATTTTTCCCGGACTCACTCCTACAATCTGAAGTATTTTAATAGCAATACGCTTATGCAAATTCCATTTTTGAATAGCAAGCGCAACTAAAAATCCACCTATAAACAAGAAAATAACATGATTGAAATATGTAGATGATACGGCTTTCCCGTTCATAATACCTAACAGAGGGAATAAAGCTATGGGGAGCAATGATGTAATTGCCAGAGGCACAATCTCCGAAACCCACCACAATGCCATCCATACAGCAACAGCAAGAGTATTGCTGACAGCGGGATTCTGAGAATCCAGATTAGTGAAAAATATAATATAAAATGCTATAAAAGGGGCAATTACAAATAAGATTTTTCTCCATAATTCAACTCTTAGTTTCATTACGGATTGACTGGTTTCTTCCATGACATGTTTTTGCCTTAAAAATACAAATATTATTTTTAAATATATTAATAATTTATATAAAAAAACATTTCATTAACAAAAGATCATTCTAACAAGTTAAACAACTGAATAATTATACTGTTAATCTTATATCGTGATTTATCAAATATATCATAACCGCAAAATCGCTTTTAACAATGAATAATTTACGAAATACCAAAATAATTGCTACTATAGGACCTGCTACTAATTCAAGAGAAAAGATACTTGAACTAGCTGAAGCAGGAGTAGATGTATTCAGATTTAATTTTTCCCATAGTGACTTGAATTTATATAAAAAATTGATCAAAGACATAAATGAGATCAATGAAGAATATGACCTGACATTAGGAATATTAGCTGACTTACAAGGACCTAAAATCAGAATAGGTGATGTGAAAAACGGGGAATTCATGCTTGAAGATGATGAAATAGTACAAATAAGCAGCGACAATAAGATAAGTGACAAAGAAAATATCCATATATCCTACCCTGGTTTGGAAGAAGATGTAAAAAAAGGTGATAAAGTATTTATTAACGATGGTAAAATTGTGCTAAAGATCATATCAGATAAAAATGATGGTAAAATACTCGCTAAAGTTTTAACAGGAGGACTCATCACTCCCCGAAAAGGTGTTAATTTTCCCGATACAAAAATGAATCTTCCTTCAATTACTGAAAAAGACCTCAAAGATCTGGAATTTATTTTGCAACAACCTGTCAATTGGATAGCACTATCTTTTGTACGAAATGATAAAAATGTCAGAGACCTTCATAAAATAATAAAAAAACACAAACATACGGCAAAAATAATTGCTAAAATTGAAAAACCCGAAGCTGTAAAAAACATAAAAAAGATACTTAAATATTCAGATGCGATAATGGTTGCCAGAGGTGATCTGGGTGTGGAAATACCCATAGAGGAATTACCCGGAGTTCAAAAATATCTTATTGAAACAAGTATAAAAAAATCGAAAGTAGTTATAGTAGCTACCCAGATGATGGAATCGATGATCAACAACACAACACCTACAAGAGCTGAAGTAATAGACGTGGCCAATGCTGTTCTTCAGGGTGCTGATGCCGTAATGCTGAGCGGAGAAACAGCAATGGGACTTCACCCTTGTGAAGTAGTAAAAATAATGAATAAAATACTCAAAGGAGCCGAAAAATCTTTCACTCCTCCCAAAGACAGACCGAAACCCGAACCAAAATGCAGTACATTTACCAGTGACATTATTTGTTTTAACGCAGCAAAAATATCTAATGAACTGGATGCTAAAGCTATTGTAGGTCTTACTGTATCTGGATACACCGCTTTCAAAGTTTCAAGTTTCAGACCAAATGCTCAAATTTATATTTTCAAAAGTAAGGTCTATTTTATCCACTTTAAATCTTGTCAGGGGAGTACGTGGATTTTATTACAACAAAAATACAAATACAGAAGAGACTCATACTAATCTTGCAAATATTTTAAAAGATAAGAATTTGGTAAAAAAAGGGGATATAATTGTTCATACAGGTTCCATGCCTGTATTTGAAAAACAAAGAACCAATTTGATCAGGGTTGCAACTGTAGAATAAGTTTGATTTGCATACTTTTTTATACCAAATAAATTTGGTATCAATTTTCATTCACCCATTTAAAAAAAATCCTGATAAGCGAATATCTCTGACTTCGCTTTCATTGCCGCCGATCTCCTATCTTATAACTCTTAACTCCATTATTTCCTCATTGTTCTTTCAATCTTCGCCAATCTCTTGCAATCTCTTATTTTGCCACTATTTTTGTTTGCTGCCGCTACAAAAATACCGCCAAAATATCTATGTGGTCTTACTACACTACTGCATTCGCTATCGCTCATACAGTGCTACAATCCTAACATCCCTTCGGGATTTCTCCCTTCAAAACACCAAAACAACTCCCCCTGATAAGCAAGTGCCGCCAGACTTCGCTTTTATAACATCCAAACCTCAAAACTCCAACACAAATCCTTCCCTTATACCACCCTCCCAGCAAAAGGTCTCTGACCTCTTTGCAAGCCACCAACAAAACACCAAAACAATTTCTTCAGTCAAATAAATTTGCCAGTCCAAACCAAACCGCAATAAAAACATAAAACATTATATCTTATCCAATGCCTGTTCGATGTCCCATATCAGATCTTCATGATTTTCCACTCCAACGGATAATCTTACAAGATTTTCAGTAATGCCGAGATATTGTTTTTCTTCATAAGGAATTTCGGCATGTGTCATTGTAGCCGGATGTTCTACCAGTGATTCCGTACTTCCAAGGCTGACTGCAACTTTCGGAATGACCAGACTATCAATGAATTTGAAAGCTTCTTTTTCACCTCCTTTGATATAAAAAGATAGCATTCCTCCGGATCCAACACACTGCTTGTCAAAAATTTCCTTTTGTCTCGTTCCTTCTTCCAACAGTCCAAGATATGATACTCTTTCAATCTTCGGATGACCAACCAGATGTTCTGCTATCTTTTGAGCATTAAAAGATTGTTTTTCCATTCTTATTTTCAGAGTTTCAAGACTTCTCATCAATAACCATGAAGTCCAGGGGCTGGCCATATTTCCCAAAAAAGTTCTAAGCCCTTTTATTCTTGCCATAAACTCTGCTTTTCCTGATACTACTCCGGCAATTATATCACTGTGGCCTCCTATATATTTTGTAGCTGAATAAACAACTAAATCCGCACCATGTTGCATTGGATGTTGAAACACAGGGCCGAGAAATGTATTATCAACCATCAAAGGTATATTGTTTTCTTCCGTGGAAAAATGTTCGGAAATTTCTTTTGTCATAGCTATATCTATCATAGCATTTGTAGGATTGCCCGGAGTTTCTATATAAACTGCTTTTAATTTATCATGTTTTCCCGTCTTATTAACCATATCTATTATTTCATTTTTGGTATTATCGGCGGTAAAATTGATGATATGTACCCCAAATTGTGTTAAGATGTGATTTATAAAATAGCTTGTTCCGCCATATACCGGATTGCCGAATAGGAATAAATCTCCTGGTTTTAAAAATTCCAGTAATGCAGTGGAAATTGCAGCCATCCCACTCTCGAAAACAGCACAATCATCTGCACCATCCCATACTGCAAGCCTTTCCTCCAATATTTGCAAATTAGGATTATTCAATCTACTGTAAATCAATCCTAATTGCTCTCCGTTTTTAGGGTCTCGCAAACCATAAGCCAATTCAAAAAAAGCTTTCCCTTCAGCTGCAGACTTAAAAGCAAAAGTAGAAGTTTGAAATATTGGACTTTTGACTGCTCCTTCGGAAAGGAATGGATCATAACCCAGTGATGTCATGTGTGTTTCGGGATGCATTTTGTGACCTGTTTTTTTCATATTGTTATGTTTTTGTGACTATTCAGGTAGAAATATTTTGAATTATAAATTCTATTTGAATAATTATATGTTTTAAAATTTTACGTAAAGTTATATTATTTTCTATAAACATTCAATAGAATAGAAATCATTGCTATTCATCATTTGAATTTTAGTATTTTTTTCTTATATTTGTACTGAAAACAATTATTATGGAAAATTTTTCGGACAGATTACATTTAGATCCTGTTGATAAAAAGATCCTCGAAATGCTTCAGGAAGATGCTAACTATACAAACAAAGAGATCGCTGCTCAATTGGGATTAACTATTACTCCGGTATATGAAAGAATAAAAAAACTGAAACGCTCTGGATTTATTAAAAAAACCGTTATTATTATTGATCCCAAGAAAGCAGGTAAAAACATTTTGGCATTTTGCAATGTCTCATTAAAAGAACATACACTTGCTTTCATTAATGAGTTTCAAGATAAGATCGTCAAGCTTGAGGAAGTACAAGCATGCTATCATATCGCAGGCCAATATGATTATTTGCTGACTGTGTATGCTAACGATATGGATGAGTATCAAAATTTTATTACTACCAAGTTAGCAGCCATCGAAAATATCGCTCATGTTCAAAGCTCTTTTGTTATGAAAGAAGTAAAGAAGGAGTATGCGATTAGGATAGAATAATCGGATGGCCAAAGTAAAATTTCCAAGAGTACTAAGCAATAAAGATATCAAAGATTGGGAACAATTTGTATCTGATTTTTAAATCATTCTTCTATCAAATTTAATGCTTTTTTTGTTTTATCAAGGCTTAAGGAGATTATTTTTCTTTCATATTCATTCAACATTTTATTAGCATTTGTTTTGCTTTGTTTATAGATGTTAAGATAATGTTGTTCGAATTTACTTTGGTTACTTAAAAGCATGTTTTCAATATTCTTTTTATTCTCCTTGAGTATGCCTGTCAATTCAAAATAGTT